>WRLX01000006.1 GCA_009777415.1 Oscillospiraceae bacterium | reverse complement strand
GTGCCTCGTACGGTCCGACGTCCGGTTTACATCACCCCCAAATATTTGTCGAGAACCTGCACGGGGCTTTGAAAATTCAAGCAGGTCATCGGGTAATGCACAGACCGTTTTTGGTAGGCGGCGAGCTGATTTCTGCCGTCACCCAGGTCGTACATCCGCAGCTTGCGATAGCGGTTGTGTTCGCTTGCCTTGTAACTGTCGCAGTACTCACTGTGTCGGCGGCAGCATCATCACCTGTAGCCACAGTTGAGTTTCGTATTATGAACGCATAGAGGGCGGTGAACATGGAATGAAAGGTATGATAACGGGTGAAATATTCGGTATAGACGTGGATATACTGGGAAATCGAATGACGAGAAATATACTTGCATGGGTAAGAATAATTATAAGGGTTTTATTTTACTTTTTCTTTTTTATGGTTTGCTATAGACGTGTAATTTATGTTATTAAAGGCACGACTTTTGAGGTTGGTGCAACAAAGGGAAGCTCAACGCATACTTCAAAGACGAATAAGCAGGGGAAATGAGAAAAAAATTAAATATATGTTTGCGTGCGACAGCGTTTAGCTTGTCTAAACGCTCGGCGCAACAATATAATCAAGGCAGTTAAAATACATTTTTGTAGAAAGGTTATGGCTAAAACAATGATAGTAGAAGCTTTTATAAGGATAATTCGTACTATAATAGTACCGATAATTCAGTTCATTCTTAAAGGATTAAGGGATTTAGTAGGCGGTGAATTTATCACCCCCGAAGATATTGGAGTATTTTTTTCAACAATAGGAAGTGCGGTTTTTCTTATTCCTCTTGATGTGGTGTTAGTTATATTGTCGGTGGGCGTTCTATGGCTTGTATATCAATTGCGTATCGCTGTAGCAAAATTGGTTATTAAAATTTTAACAGCGGGGCAAGTCAATTTGTAAGGAATAAATTTTGAAAATTAAGAAAGTGAGCTTAGTAAAAAATGCAGATATTTATAGAGGGTTATAAAATACTGTTCAGCTTAATAAAAATTGCAATAATACCCGCAGGCATTATTGCGGGTATCATTATTCTTTTGAATTTTGAGGTAATATGTAAGCTGATTTATTGGAAAAGTATTGATTTATACAGATATATTAAGTTAAAGAAAAGCGGTGAATTAGAAGCACATCTTTACGGTATATGGTGTTTTATCGGGATATACGGGGGCGGGAAGACAATGAGCCTTGTTGAATATTTGGAATGTATGCGCCGTAAGTACGGAAACAAAATACTGATTGCCACTAACTTCTTTTATGAAAACCAAGATTTTAATATTGAATGTTGGCGCGATTTACAAAAGAAGTACAAAAAACCCGTAATTTTCGCATATGACGAATTACAAAACGTGTTTAACAGTCGTGATTACAGGACGTTTCCGCCAACACTTATGCATTTGCTGACACAGAACAGAAAAGGCAGGGGGAAGCAGATTGTTTACACAACACAGGACTATGAAACAGTTGACAAATCTTTCAGACGTTTAACTCAAAAGGTGGTTCAATGTAAAACCCGATTTGGTCGGCTGACTTCCTGTAAGACGTATACAAGAGAAGACTTTGAAAATCTACAGGCTTGTTCAGATGTTAAGAGGCGCATGAAAATAAAACCTTTAAAAAGAAAGCTGTATGTTCAGACGGATTATCTTCGAGGGCTGTATGACAGCTATCAATATTTAGAAACCGCTTTAAGTAAGGAATACATGGGGTTGAACGAAAAAAGCGAAAACAATAGTTAAGGAGTTTTTTTATGACTTGCATTTATGACTATGTTACCATTACGATTAAGGAAGATATAAGGTCGGGGTATGAAAGGATATTGGAGTTAGAAGATATACTTAGGTTGACGGGATTAACAGAATATTTTTCTAACTTTCAAAATTTAGGTGCAAAAATGAATTATGCTCAAAAGTATTATTATAACGGAATTAGCATTTTGAATCCAGTTTAGAAGAACGCGGCAATATGGGGTTTTGCATAGAGATGTCGGGTGAGGGTTGTCGGTATTATGAGAGCTTGCAAGGTGAAAATTTTAGGTGGAAATGTTTTTTTCAAAAATTTTATCGTGAAATCAGAAAAGGCTGTGCTGAAATCGAGCTTTTCGTACTGAGCTTTCACGTATCGATGGACGATTCTCCAAATGCGTGTATCATGCTCCCCAACCCGCTTTTCAACGCATGAAACCGGCAATCCCGCTCGCACAAGTTTGATTACATCATCCTCAAACCAAACTGTAAATTTTGTACTGCCGTTCTCCCAATGCGGGCGGAAAATCGTTGTTCCGCAGGTGTTTTTGGAGCATTTGATGTACGGCGTGCGCAGGTGAATATGACACTCATAATGGTGAATCGGGAGCGTTTTCCACGACTTGTCAGCAGTCGCATGGACACCGCTGTGTTCCGCTCCACAAACCGGACAAACGAACTTTGTCCCCTTGCGAAAATCCACGTAAACGTGCGTTTCGCACGTTTCGTGATTGGTCTCTATCTTCTTGATGTAAAATGGCTCTTCTATTTTGAAGAGGAAAGTGAAGTACGCTTGTTGCGTTTCTTGGTCACTCATAGGCGTTATTTTTTTCATTCTTTTATTATACCACATTTGAAGGCGATGGTCTACTTGCGTGAGGGGATTAAGCAGGGCTTTAGTTAAGCCGTTTTCAGCTTACCACGGTAAAATAGCGAAGAGCCAGAAGTTTTGACTCTTAATGACCGAATCGCAAAGGCTTACGCTTTCAAGGAATCATTCCGTGACATCATGACCTACGACTTGACGATTGAGCAGGCGGAAAAATTGTTTGAACATTGGGCTGACAGCGTGTGGGAGTCCAACCTCGAGCCTCTCAAGCGTTTCGTGAAAACACTCGAAAAACACTGGTACGGCATTCTTCAATACTTCAAAAGTCGCATCACTAACGGCATTGCCGTGGGTATTAACAGCCTCATCCGAACTGTGCAAGCACTCGCAAACGGGTTCGGGAATATACATCATCTCCGTTCAGTTGTCTACTTAAGGAAGGCGTTTGGTTGAAACTTAATGCGGACGTTGGTCTGCGGTTACCTACGTGGAATAGCGAAGAGCCGAAACATTTTCGTGTAAAGGCTTGTATATTTCAAACGACCATGAAGATTTATACAAGTGGCAAATGCCCTCGTTCATCTTGCGACCGGGTGACATCATACACTTACCGAGTGAATCTGATGAAACAACACATTCATTAAAACGTGCAAACTTAAACTTCGATGTTTCTTCTGATGATTGTATTCATTTGACTTCTTCTACGGGTGAGAGTGTTAGTGTTTTTGGTGAGTGTTCTGATGTTGTTTGCGATTGTGGGGAGTGCGAGAAGTGCGGTGTTATAGTTTTTACAGTGGACGTTGTAACTGACTACTACCCCGGATACGGTGATGTGATTGAAGATATGATTACTGTTAAGATTAACCCCCATTTGAAAACCATTGAGTATTATACAAACATTGAAATCCCTGCGGGTCCATTTGTTCATCAACTTGGGACAGTTGCCTTAGAGTTTAGAGTTTCTACTGCTCCAGGCGGGGGGCTATCTCAACCTATTACTCACCCTTATGAAGATGCACCTCTCGGTTTCAATCCACCTTCACCAGGGGTTCAAAATTATCCTGGCACTAGACGTTTTATTTTGGCTCTACATTGGAGAATTAAAGCAAACACACTTCTCATGAGTCAAACATTTGGCGGAGTTGATGACATTGATTTAGTAGTTGAATTAGCACGAATTAATATTCCGTAAGTTACTAGCCCATATCTACACTACCGCAACCACAATCACAATTATGTGCCGCGAGTGCAGTTACTGCGATTCCCATTCGCTCAAAACATTTCCAACAGCATCAACCAAAAGCAGTCTTTCCGTCAATGCCACATCAAAGTTAGTACGTCCTCTTTTTAGAACAGGCTCAAGACTGTCCTCTATTACGCTAATCAAAATGAATTCGCCCGCTCTTATAATAAACGCCGGCATTTGCCATTTGAACAAGTCACCATTATCATCAGTGATATACAACCCCTTGCAAGAAATAGCCCTGTCAGTAGGGTTGCAGATTTCAATACGGTAATTTCCTGCGGATTCAACAACTGAAATACGAAGAGTGTCGCTTGAGAAAGTATCCCAGTTTGTTCTTTCGTAAAGTGCAATAAACAAAAACGGAGAGATATTGCCACTTGACACTTGACTTTTCCAATATTGAGAATCAGAAATTAAACCAACACCATGAAAATCGTCAATTATTTGCTCAACGGTTATTCCAGTCATAGAAATTGGCGTTTTCCTTTGTTCGAGATGAGCAAAGTTAGCAAACAAAGCACCGAGATGTTGAACTCTCAAAATCTCAAAATTCCAGTCGTTGGGGTGGTTGATGATGCCTTTCCTGTGCAATGTCATCACATTTTCATTTATCGGAATTAACGCACTCCAGTCGGTTCTTTCATAAAGGGCTACGAAGAGAAAACCTAATATTTCATTGATGCTTGATTGATTTTTCCAATACTGTGGTTCTGAAATCAAACCCAAGAGGTGGAAAATGTCAATTATTTGTTCAATTGTCATTCCTGTCGCCGAAATATCCGTTTCTCTCCGTTCGAGTTGAGCAAAGTTAGCGAATAAAGCACCGAGATGTTCTATTCTTAAAACTTCAACATTCCAGTCATCGGGATGAAATATGACACCTTTTTCGTGCAACGTCATTACGTCTTCATTTGGCGTTGGCGGTCTGACCCCGAAACCAAACCACCCTTGCCACGGACTCCAAACCGCCCAATTGCCCGCCCGCACCTGAAATCCATAACCTCCTGTCGCGCCAATAGAATACGTAGTAGAAGTACCAAAAACATTTTTAGGATTTCCATACAACACCCAAGCACTACCATTCCAATGTGTTAATTGAACCTCATAAACAGGAGCGTTTGCAACAGCGTTCCATGAAAAGGTCAATGTCGTCCCCGCATTAACTTGAAAAGACTGGAATGTTCCGTCATTAGTTGAAATTTCTTGATTATTTTCCGGATTCCTTACCCTTAACCCCTGCGGAGTAGCGGGAGGTACAACAGCCCTAAACGAAGTCCACTCCGCCCACGAACCATTACTTGCACGAACTCTAAATCCCCAAATGCCCTCCCATACATAAGATTCAAATGAGGGGTTTGGGGCGTGTCTTATACCTTGCCCCACCCACGAATTGTTCTCCCACCTTAATAACTCAAATTCGTATTGAGTAGCACCGGAAACAGCGTTCCACGAAAACGTCATTGGTACGCCGGTGGCTACGTTAAAATGTTGAAATGTTCCATCGTTAGTCGCAAATTCTTGATTAGTTTCGGGGTTTCTGACTCGTAGTCCTGTGGGGGCGGGGATGTTGTCTAAATCTTTAAAATGAATATACCCAGCAAAAGTATTTTTGTGTACTGGACGTGTCCAATATCTATATTTTGTGCCGTTATTAAGTGCATCGAAGTTATATTCTTCAACCGTCACATAATCGCCGTTTACCTCTGCGACCCAAACCGCATGACCAAAATCTCCAGTCGTAGTATACCCGACAGAGCCAACTGCAGGGATTTGGTCAACACGGTATCCTCTGTTTGACGCATTTATACCCCACGTTTTGGCGTGTCCGAGAGCTTGACCATACATACCGTTACTTGCCAAGTTAAAACCGTTTTGACTTTCAAGTCGCCATGCTACAAAAGATGTACAGTTACCTTTAACGAATCCCCATGGGTCTAAACCAGATGATTGTCCTTTGTATGGGTAGTCATCGCCAATAGCACTCGCTTCTACATATATTTGCATATCTGGCACAAGCGACACCATAATCACAACTGCCATAAACAGTGATAGAATCCTGTAACAAATAGTTTTCATAAAATAAGAAATCCTTTATTTTTATTACTCCAAAATGATAAAATTAACCTTCTTTATACCTCTTTCAACCCCTAAAACCCGTGTTTAACACGTTCTTTTTCCTCGGCGCGTTTGGCATTGTTGAATCTGTCGACCGTGCCGACTAAATACCCGGTAATCCTGCGGATTCGCTCAAACTTGACACCGTTTTCTTCGTTTCTGCCGCATTTCGGGCATATATCATCAATTACTCCGGTATAACCGCAAACCGAGTCATGGTCTACCGGGTGGTTTATTGCGCCGTAGCCAATGCCCGACTCTTTCATAAGACGGATTACCTTTTCAAAAGCCTCAATATTGTTACAAGGGTCACCGTCCATTTCAACATAGCTGATATGACCTGCATTTGACAATGCGTGATAAGGCGCTTCAATCTTGATTTTATCATAAGCTGTTATGTCGTAATAAACAGGAACATGGTAGGAGTTGGTATAAAAATCATGGTCGGTTACATTTTTGATTTCACCGAAAAGCTTTCTGTCTATTTTCAAGAACCGCCCCGACAACCCCTCAGCGGGAGTCGCCAACAAAGTGAAATTCAGCCCGGTGTCCTTGCTTTCCTTGTCCAGCCGCGAGCGCATTCTGCCGATTATACGCAGACCGAGTTCCTGCGCCTCTTTAGTCTCGCCGTGGTGAGAGCCGATAAGGCAATTTAGACATTCCGCAAGCCCGATATACCCTATCGACATTGTTCCGTGTTTAAGAATCTCGCCTATTGCATCGTTCGGGCCGAGCTTCTCGGAATCAATCCAAACCCCCTGACCCATTAAGAACGGGAAATTCTTGACTTTCTTTTGACACTGAATCTTATATCGGTACATGAGCTGACAGATGACAAGGTTCATTAAATCCTCAAACATTTCAAAAAAACGAATTACATCTCCCCCCGCTTTAATCGCCAACCTCGGCAGATTAATTGAAGTAAAGCTCAAGTTACCCCTGCCGCTGACCACATTGCGCGAGTCATCGTAGTTGTTGCCGATTACTCTCGTGCGACACCCCATGTAGGCGACTTCTGAATCGTAGTCGCCCTCTCTATAGTATTGCAGATTAAAAGGCGCGTCCAAAAATGAAAAGTTAGGATAAAGCCGCTTTGCCGATACGCGGCAGGCGAGCTTGAACAAGTCGTAGTTAATATCATCGGGATTATAATTAATCCCCTCTTTGATTTTAAATATGTGAATCGGAAAAATAGGTGTTTCCGAGTTGCCCAATCCGTTTTCATTGGCAAGCAACACGTTTTTGATTACCATTCGCCCTTCCGGGGTAGTGTCTGTCCCGTAATTGATTGACGAAAACGGCGTTTGAGCCCCCGCCCTTGAATTCATGGTGTTAAGGTTGTGAACAAGGGCTTCCATTGCTTGAAAAGTCGCGCGGTCTGTCTCTTTTACGGTGAGCTTTGCCGAAAAGTCGAGTACGCGGCGTGTGTTTTGCTCCGCTATTCCGTCTTCATTGGAAAACACTTCCTTAAATATCTCAAGCAAATACGGGAATTCGGCTTCCCCATAACCGTTGTCATTGGCGAGAATGGGGTAGATTCCCTTTTGCTCAAGAATCTCCGCCATATAGTTTTCCACCCGCTTGTTAATTTCATCAAGCTCATAGGTGTCGGTGTACAGCCCGATTGCCCGCACAATGTTCTTCTCATAAAGTTGGCGGTAGGTTTTGCGAACCCCGTCCGCCATGGCATAATCAAAATTGGGAATCGATTGCCCCCCATGCTGGTCGTTTTGATTGGACTGGACTGCAATACACGCCAAAGCAGAATAGCTCGCAATATTGTTAGGTTCTCGCAGATAACCGTGACCTGTCGAAAAACCGCCCTCAAACAGCTTAATAATATCAATTTGGCAACAAGTGGTAGTCAATGTATAAAAGTCCAAATCGTGGATATGAATGTCGCCGTTGGCATGAGCGCGGGAATGCTCGGGCGACAGCACATACATTTCATAAAACTGCTTTGCACCCTCCGAACCGTATTTAAGCATAGTCCCCATTGCGGTATCGCCGTCAATATTGGCGTTTTCGCGCTTAATATCACACTCGCTCGACGATTTAAACGTCAAGTCCTCGAAAATTTTCATAAGATTGGTGTTCATTTCCCGAACACGAGTACGGTCGGCGCGGTAAAGTATATAAGCCTTTGCCGTCCGGGCGTGTCCCGTCTCAACGAGAACTTTTTCAACCACGTCCTGAACTTCCTCAACAGTAGGCGCGAATCCCGAATCGCAATGCTTGTCCAGTCTTTTGCAAACCTCCTGTGCGAGCTCCATTGAAATGGCATAGTCATGCCCGCCAACGGATTCCGCCGCCCTGTAAATGGCATCCGCAATTTTCTCAATGTTAAATGACACGCTCCGCCCGTCTCTTTTTTGAATTTTTGTTATTTTTTGAGCTTGAATCAGCATATTCCCTTTTCTCCAAATCACTATATATTGTATTTCAGCAGCATACTCAAATTATTATATAGGGGATTTTAGTATTTGTCAAGTAGGTACGAAAAAAATATTTGGGTTATTGTGAGTTTTTTTGTTGACCGCCCAACCACTTGACAAAATTGATAAAATGTGTTACCCTACTCAAGATGTTGCAGAAAGGGCAAGGGGAAAACAAGGCTTTTATAATGAGCTTGAGCAGAAAGGACAAGGGTAAAAATTTGAAAGCAATACCGTTTATTATAATCGCATTGTGGCAAGGGGGATTTTCGGCGATTACATGGCTTTTTGCGGGGATTTTCGCCGCTGTAATGCTGTGGTTTAGCTTTAAACGCGACAGAGATGCCTGTATAGGACTCACTCCGTATTTGGCATTCGGCGGGCTGACGTTTACTTATGTAATTTCGGCAATTATAAACGGCGGACACTTAGCCGCTTGGCTCGGCGCAGTAAAAGTCGCCGTTGCTTTTTTGTGGCTGCTCCTCGTGTTCAAGTCCAACCCTGCTCTCGACTCAATTGCCTTGTGTACCGGGTTAATCGCGGCAATCACGGGGATTGCGGCTTACAGCGGATTGCTCCCCGTTTCGGGAATGGTGGAGGGCAGGCGGCTGTTCGGGCTTTTCCAGTACGCAAACGTTACGGCAATATTTTTGGCAGTTTGCGCCTTTTTGACAAGGACATCGGATTGTGGGCGAAAACGGCGGCATATATGGGCGGCTTTAATGGAAATCGCACTTATTCTAACCCAATCAGTCGGCGGAATAGTCGTCTATATAATAGGATGGATTGTGTATCTTGTCACAAATAAAGCAAAACGCCCGATAATCACCGCGTTAATCGCAACCGCGCTTACTGTATTATCAGCGGCGGGAATGTTCTTGTTGCGCGGAGTTCAGCCTCTCGCCACTTTTGCGGAGCGTATTATGCACATTACCGACGGGTTACGCACAATGCTCGCCAATCCGCTCGGAATCGGGGCAGGCTCGTGGAACTTCCATGTGCGTGAGTATCAGACGTTCGACTATGTATCGGTAATGCCTCACTCGGGATATATACAAATAGGCCTCGCGGGTGGATTTTCGGCATTAGTGCTGACTCTCGCGCTAATCGGCTATTGGCTTTGGACTTGCGGCAAACAGAGTAAAAAGCCAAGTAAATACACTATATCCGCCCTTATGATTTTGGTACACGCAGTGCAGGATATTTCGCTCTCGTTTTTATCTGTTATAATCCTGTTGTTTATGTGCATAAATTCCGCAATACGTGACGGCAAAGGGGATAATCAATCAAAAACAATAAAAATACCTGAGCGATTTCGGCATTTCGGCACAGGCATTTTAGCTACTGTAATAATAATCTGCGTTTTGGCAGTTATCCCCGAGTCAACCAAAAATCAAGCAAAATGGTTGGAAAAGGCCGGGGAGTATGACGCGGCATTGACAAAGTTGGAAAAAGGTTTTTTGCTGCAAAACGATGATGAGGCTTTGCTCCTGCGTATGGACTATGCGGAGCAAACGGGCAATTTTGCGGCGTTAGACAAGGCGTTTGAGCTTATGAAAACGCCCAATGCCCGCGCTTATCGTTCACGCTCACTTTCATTCGCGTACAGCGATGAATATGAAAAAGCGGCGGAGTATACGTTATTGCGTATACAAAAAGCACCGTACAGGAAGGAGGGGTATGAAAGGCTCGAAGTAATTACGAGACCGTTTCCGGCTGAGAGCAGGGCGGAATTTTTACAAAAAGCGGAAATAATCCGCGAAAACGCACGACATAACGCACATTTCCTGACAGATTTTCTCAACGGCTATTACGCCGAATAAAATTTTTAGCACACTTGTGTAAGGTGTGCAGAAAGGCAAGGGTAAAACAATGCAAAATTTACACCAAGAAATCAAGGGCAAGGGTAAAACAATGCAAAATTTACACCAAGAAATCAAGGGCAAGGGTAAAATGCAAACTCTTATGGCAAAGAAAAAGGCACTATCCATTATTCTCGCGGCGGCAATTACATTTGCGGCAATCCCCGGGGCGGTTATCAGCGCGATTACAGAGGCGATTTTTTTCACAATAGTCGAGCCGTCGATTGTCGCCGACAATGTATACGCGCATTCTAACTTGCGGACTGTCTCAAGGACACACGATGACAGCGGACAAAAGGAAATCAAAGTATGGAACTCGGAACTCGGCGAAGAGATTGAACCCGATGGCTTCTACGATGCGGGGATAACGCCATACGCGAACAAAGTCGGCGAAAAATGGGGATTCTTCAACAGCAACGGCGAAACGCTCATCCCCGCCGTGTATGACGAAGTATCGCACTTTGCCGAAGACTTAGCACCCGTGAGCGTTGACGGCAAATGGGGCTTCATCAATGTGTTCGGCGAAACTGTACACCCGTTTGAGTACGACAATGCGCAATCGTTCAGCGGTGGCACTGCATGGGTTCAAATCGGACACGAATGGGCGCAAATCAACAGAAAAGGCGATGTTTTGTTCAGTATCGAATGTGACGAAGTGTCAACCGTTTCTTATTGGGTAAACTCGGAAACTCACGTATTTCTTCGAGTTCGCGTCGGTACAAATTGGGGACTTCTCAACAGAAGCGGCGATGTTATACTCCCTATAGAGTACGACACAATCGACACATGGCTGTTGAGCGGCAACAGCAATGGTTTAATTCGAGTCGGCAAGGACGGCAAATTAGGTTGCATCAATGTAAGCGGTCAAATCGTAATCCCTGTGGAATTTAACTCCATTTTTGCTATGGCAGTCAGTGTGCCGGGTGCAGCTTCAAGACCGGGTGATGAACCGACATCGCCTCCGCCTCCGCCTCCGCCCCCTCCCCCGGCATTGGTTCGTGTTAGCAAAGACGCGCATTGGGGTCTTTACAATGCACTCGGTACGCTTTTGATTCCTATTGAATATGATTCGATTGATACTACTTGGGGTGGCGGATTTTGCCGTATCCAAAAAGACGGCAAATGGGGCTTTTTCGACACCGAAAGCGGCGAACTCGCAATTCCCGTTGAATTTGACAATGCCTCCACATTCAACAACAATTTTGCGGTTGCAAGCAAAAACGGCGAATGGGGCTTTATCGATGCAAGCGGCGCGTTCGTAAGGACAATTTCCCGCACTTCCTACGACAGTATTCAATGGAGCGTACACCTCGGTTTAGTGTCTGTGGGCAAGGGTTCAAAGTGGGGGTATATCAATACCGATGGTGAAGTTGTAATCCCGCTCGAGTATGACAGCGTACTTTGGCATATGGGCGGTATTCAAAATGAAATGTTTATAAGAGCTCAAAAAGACGGCAAATACGGGATTATCAACATGAATAACACTGTTGTAGTTCCGTTTTTGTACGACACTATTGATGCCGCAAACTTCTATGGACCATCGAGTGACCCCGAGCCGCCGATAGAAGGTTGGATAAGAGTCGGTATCGGCGACAAAAGAGGGATTGTCGATATAAACGGAACGATTATTGTCCCAGTCGAGTATGATATGGTTGATACATGGTTTAACAGCGACCTGTTATGGGTTCGCAATGACGGAAAGGTGGGATATGTAAACAGAAGCGGCATAGTAGCAGTCCCCGCCATATACGATGAAGCAACTATATTCAGTGTTGACGGCGAAACATTAATACGTGTCCGCAATGACGGCAAACACGGGGTGATTAACTCAAGCGGCGAAATTATTGTCCCGATACAGTATGACGTAATCAACACATGGGCAAGCGCGGGGCTTTTCCAAGTCCGCAATGACGACAAGTGGGGCTTTATCAATGCAAGCGGCACTGTAGTCGTTCCTGTCATTTATGACGATATTGCGAGTTTTGCAGGTGGGTTTACGCGGGCGAAATTGGACGGCAAATGGGGCATTCTCGACACGGAGGGGACTGTTTTAGTCCCGTTTGAGTATGATGAAATATCGGCGTTCAGTGCAAAGTTCGCACAAGTCCGCATTGAAGACAAATGGGGTGTTGTGGGCATGGAGGACAATGAAATAGCCGTCCCCATCGAATATGATTCGGTCGGAATTTACAGCAGGGATTTGTTCAGAGTCCGTTTAGACGATAAATGGGGATTCTACAACAAAAAAGGCGAAGTGGCTATTCCTGTTGAGCAGGAGGCGGCAGTCCATGTAGGGAATTTAGGTCGCGCCGACTTTTTCTGGATTAGACAAGGCGGGTTGTGGGGCATTGTCGCCGATGAAGAACCCTGCTACTGCAATAGGGCGGATTGCGATGTATGCAGTGACGACAGGCAATGGTTCGCTCTCGGCTCAATCAGGGGAAGCAACGGCGGAACAGCCATTGACATCTTTGACGCACTCGAAATCCTGAAGTATATAGTAGGTATGGACAGCGTTATTACAAACAGCCCGCATTGGGAAGCATCAATGAGAGCGGCGATAATCAGCGAAGCGGGCGGAATTTCGGGCAGACCGACAATCTTTTGCGTGCTTGAAATACTGAAATATATCGTAGGCATGAACAGCCGCGTTGACGGTGTCCACTTAGGCGGAACTCCGCCGACTAACTCATATATCGGCTCTCCTGTTTTCACCGATTCGGTTTTAGGCGCGGTACACGGCGTTGATAATGTCTCGCCACCTGCAGCAGGCGGTGTTCCGAGGGGTGGCGTTACCTTGGCAATTATCCCGACTATTGCCGCATTTGCCTTAAGCGCGACATTGGGTACGTTTAAGAAGCGGAAGTAAAATAAGACCGATAAGCCCAAATGGTGAGAAATGCCATTTGGGCTATATCACTTTCCACTTTGATAAATTTTTAACATTTTTCATTTTTCTCTTGACAGAATTATTATTACGTTATATAATGTTATTATATAGGAAAGTTATTGAAAGTAAGGGTGAATACCCCGCCCCTTGGGGCGGCTCTCTCGCCGTAGGCGAGGGGTGCAGGGCTTGCCCTGCGGTGTTACCTTACATTAAACGCAACGCACAAAAGTGCAGAAAGGAAATGGTAAAAAATGAGAGTTTACAATTTCAGTGCAGGTCCGGCTATGCTGCCGGAGGAGGTTTTGAAGAAAGCGGCGGCGGAATTGACGGAGCATGGCGATTCGGGGCAGTCTGTTATAGAAATGTCGCACAGGGGCAAGGATTATGAGGCGATTCACAATGAATGTATATCGTTATTGCGCGAGACTATGGAAATCCCCGACAATTACAAGGTTTTGTTTATTCAAGGCGGCGGGCATATGCAGTTTGACATGGTTCCTCAAAATCTTAAGAAAAACGGAAAAGCCGATTTTGTTGTAACGGGACAATGGGCGGGGAAAGCTCAATCAGAGGCGAAGAAATATCTTGAGGCAAATGTAATCGCTTCCTCAAAAGATAAAACTTTCTCGTACATTCCCGCGCTTGACAGTTCTGAGTTCGACAAAGATGCGGATTACTTTCACATCTGCCAAAACAACACTATTTTCGGAACAAGGTTCTCTAAACTCCCCGAAACGGGAAGTGTGCCGCTTGTGTCTGATATGTCATCGTGTATTTTATCAGAGCCTGTCGATGTTTCCAAGTTTGGCATAATCTATGCTTGCGCACAAAAGAATATGGGACCGTCGGGTGTTACTGTTGTTATAATCCGTGAGGACTTGATTCGCGATTTAGGCGATTCAAATGTACCTGCCATGCAACGGTACAAGACATATGCCGACAATAATTCACTTTACAACACTCCACCGACTTTCTCAATCTACATGGTTAAGTTAGTCTTGGAATGGATTAAATCAAAGGGCGGGCTTTCCGAAATCAAGGCTTATAATGAGAAAAAAGCGGCAATCCTGTACGATTACCTTGACAGTTCGAAAATGTTTAATAATCCCGTTGAAAAGGAATACCGCTCGCTTATGAATGTCACTTTTGTGACAGGGAATGAGGAGCTTGATAAAAAGTTTATCGCCGAGGCAAAAAAAGAGGGACTCGTTACTTTAGGCGGACACCGTTCGGTAGGCGGAATGAGAGCATCAATTTACAATGCAATGCCGATTGAAGGTGTGCAAAAACTTGTTGACTTTATGAGGAAATTTGAGGCGGAGAACAGTGCGATGTAAAATCCGACAATTGGTGTTATAGGTAACGCACGGAAGTGCTGAATGTAAGGTAACACCGCAGGGCAAGCCCTGCACCCCTCGCCTGCGGGCGAGAGAGCCGCCCCAAGGGGCGGGGTATTACACCCTTACTTCCAATAAATTTTATATCTTGCCGACAGCAAGAGAAAGGAAATTATAATTATGTACAAAATCCAAACGCTGAACAAGATTGCCGCCTGTGGCACGGATTTGTTCGACAGGAACAGATACGAGGTGGCGGCGATCGACGGAACAAACGAGATTACCAATCCCGATGCAGTTCTTTTGCGCAGTGCCGCTTTACACGATGTGGAGTTTAACCAGGAGCTGATTGCAATAGGCAGGGCAGGTGCGGGAACAAACAATATCCCTGTTGACAAGTGCAGTGAAAAGGGGATTGTTGTGTTTAACACCCCCGGTGCAAACGCTAACGGAGTAAAGGAACTGGCAATCTGCGCGTTGTTACTTGCGAGCAGAAAAATTACTGCCGCAATTGACGAATGCAAAACACTTAAAGGTAAAGGTGATGAAGTACCTAAGCTTGTAGAAAAAATTAAAGGTGCTTACGGCGGACCGGAAATTAAGGGGAAAAAGCTCGGCATAATCGGGCTTGGAGCAATCGGCGCGTTAATCGCCAATGCGGCATCAAGCTTAGGAATGGAAGTTTACGGTTATGACCCGTTCTTGTCAGTGGGGGGAGCACTCAGTCTTTCGAGAAAACTCCACTATGTAAAGGACGTGAAGGATATATACGAAAACTGCGATTACATTTCGCTTAACGCACCCTCAACTCCCGAAACTAAGGGAATGA
Source organism: Oscillospiraceae bacterium (assembly GCA_009777415.1). Taxonomy (GTDB): domain Bacteria; phylum Bacillota; class Clostridia; order Oscillospirales; family Ruminococcaceae; genus Ruminiclostridium_E. The sequence continues at coordinate 15,494 of WRLX01000006.1, read as the reverse complement.
TTAATGCCCAATCTATTTCTTCTATGAAGAAAAATGTACGAATTATCAACTTTGCCCGCTCGGATTTAGTCAACGATAAGGATATTGTCGCCGCATTAAAAAGCGGTGGAATGGCGGCTTATGTCACCGATTTCCCCACTGATGAGGTTATCGGCGTTGACGGAGTTGTGGCAATCCCGCACCTCGGCGCGTCTACTCCCGAAAGCGAAGACAATTGTGCGGTTATGGCGGCGGAGCAGGTTATTGACTACATCGAAAACGGAAATATCGTCAACTCTGTTAATCTGCCCAATGTTTCTATGGGCAAGTCCGGCGATTTCAGGCTGTGCGTTATCCACAAAAATATTGACGGAGTTTTGACAAAGATTACTAATATGGGGCAAAACATTGAGAATATGGAAAGCAAGTCTAAAAAAGATTACGCTTATACAGTTCTCGATGTAAAGGGCAACCCCGATGGCGTAACCGAGAAAGTAAAAGGAATCGACGGCGTTATCTCGGTCAGAGTTATTAAGTAAGGCTATTCGCAAAAATTTCATCTTCTCTGTCAAAAAAATCTGCTCACAAAGCAACAAAGCAAATTTAAACTGAGCAACTATAAAACTTGAAACCCGCTGTATGGATTTTACCATACAGCGGGTTTCACTTAAAGTTATATTGTACGCTCGCTAACTCACCAAACTATCCATCCCCACCAAATACTTCAACACCTCCAATACATCAAATATAGTAGGTGTACCGCTTGCTTGCGACTCAGCCGTAATCAACGCCGCATTAAGTGCGTTACCGCACTTGGCAATCGAACCGTCCATACCGACAAGTGACTTTAAAATCTCAAGTACATCGAAAATAGAAGGTTCTTCTTCCCCGAGGATTCGTCCTTTCGGCGCGACACCGCCATTCGCGGCAACCAATACGCACAAATCGCAATCGTCGCAAGGGTCGGTAGGTAGAGTAAGCCCGACTTCAATGATGTTAATATGAGAACCCCATTGATGATGAGCCGCATACACTGCTCTTGTACCCCGCGGAACATATATTGTTACTGCATAGGTGGTTGAAGGCCCCAATCCCAAATGGCTGTCAATCATCGGAGGAATGCGTGATTCAAGCGTTATCGAGGTTATGAGAGTACCCGCAAATGCCCCCTCTCTTATGACAATAACCCCGGCGGGGATTGTGATTTCAGTTAGGTTTTCGCAGTTACCAAACGCACCCGATAAGATTGTGATGCCGCTGCCGATTGTGACTGAGCTCAAGTTTTCGCAGTTACCAAACGCACCGTTTCCCAGACTTGTAACGCTGTCGGGGATTACCACAGAGGTTATGCTTGCTTGATAAAATGCCCCCCACCCTATCTCTTTAATGCCGTTACCGAGTGTAACAGAAGCTAAGTTTTCACATTGCCAAAAAGCCTGCTCCCCTATGCTCGCAACACTGCCCGGAATTGTGATTTCGGTTAGACCTATACAAAACTCAAATGCGTTTGCACCTATTCTTGTAACGCTGTCGGGGATTGTCACGTGAGCCAGTGCTTGCTGTCCGTAAAACAATCCATCTTCAATGGCTACCGTCCCTTCGGCAAATGTTACAGATGTAATTTGCACGTCGCCTTTAATCACGTAAGCCACTTTCCCCGCGTAAACAATTCCATCGGGTTGATTTTCCATCCACACTGTACCACGAAACCCTTCCCCAAGCGCATATTTCCCTATGTGCGTAACGCTGTCGGGGATTGTAATGTCGGTTAAGTTTCGATGACCATCAAATGCGCGTTCGGCAATACCAACCGTTCCGTCGGCGAGCGTTACAGATGCATTTTCCGGCATATTGCCTTTATACGTGTAAGCCACTTTCCCCGCGTAAACGACCCCATCCGGCTGATTGTCAAGCCACGCTGTCCTGTCAAATGTCCAAAGCCCTATGCTTGTAACGCTGTCGGGGATTATAATTTCGCTCAAGTTTTCGCAACCCGCAAAGCTCGTCTCTAAGCGAGTAACACCATCGGGAATTGTCACAGAAGTCAAGTTTGTTGCATCGCCATAGTACCCTATGGTTTTAACATTGCTACCGAACGTCAAATTTTTTAAAGCCGGACCTACACCCCCCTCGTTGTAATACGGTGTCTTTTCCATGTCAACGGTAAGATTCTCAATCGGACAGTCCACAAATGCCCAATGCCCTATGCTTATAACAGCTTTGCCGAGCGTGAGCGTTGTCAAGCTCGTGCAACCCTCAAACACCAAGTCCCCTATGCGCGTAAAACCAAAACCATTGCCGATTGTCACGGTGGCCAAGCTTGTGCAACCCCTAAAAGCACTGTCCCCTATGTTTGTGACACTGCTCGGGATTGTAATTTCTCCCAAGCTTGTGCAACCCGAAAACGCTTGAGGCCATATTCGCAGAACGCTGTCGGGAATTGTGACCTCTCTCAAGTTTATGCAATCCTCATACGCAGCGGGTCCTATGCTTCTAACGCCGTTTTCGATTATGAGTACTTGCACCGCATCAGCTCGTACATCGTTCCCGTTCATTATGCGCCAGTCGCTACCGCCGGCATCGTGTGTGATTGTGAGAGTTCCGGTTGCGGAGTCAAACCTCCACCCATTGCCGGATTGGGTCTGCGCCGAGATTGCCATCGGGATTAACCCCGCCACCATTGATACCACCAGTATCAGACTTAAAAATTTCCGTTTCATTCTTTTTCCCATGCCCTTTCTGCACAAATGTGCCGTTGAAAGCTTCGTTTTCCGCATTTACGCAAGAGGTCTAATGGAGCATACGGGACTCGAACCCGTGACCCCGACACTGCCAGTGTCGTGCGCTCCCAACTGCGCTAATGCCCCCACTTCGGGGGTTGTAAAATTATTTTACAACCCCTTATTTAATTATATTACACCAAAAAATACCTTTTGTCAATCATCTTCCAAAATATTTTTCATTCTTGCGCAATAAAATTCATCATCGGTTTTAATTATTGTGCCGTCAATTTCGACTATAGGGTAAAGAAGGCGGCTCGGATTTACATAAAGGACTATCGCCTCGCGTCCGTCATTCATGATAATCTCCTTGCCTTTAAGCTCCTCGACCATACAACTTATAAAAACATTGACATACCTAAAGTCAAGCTCGGAGTAACTCCCCTGCTCAAACTCGTGCAATATTCTGAACGGCGAATGCGATTCGGCGTGAACCCGCCTTGTCACCATTGCATCATACGTATCGGAAATAGCGGTAATCCTTGCATATTCGCATATATCATTGGCTGCCAACCCTTTGGGATAACCTGTCCCGTTGACTCTCTCGTGGTGCTGAATAACCCCTTCCAATACAGCTTTGTTGCGCATTCCGGACTTCATAAGCATTTCCAACGCCAAAACAGGGTGCTTTTTCATCTCATCAAACTCAGAAGCTTCCAACGGCTCGACCTTTTGCATAATCTCGGGGGCAATTTGAGTCTTTCCCAAATCGTGGAAAAGCCCCGTTTCAACCAACTCATTTTGGCGAATTTCATCAAACTCAAGCCATTTGCCTATCAACCCATTAAGGTATGCAACATTCATACAGTGGGTGTGCAGATACTCATCCGCGCTTCGGATTTGGTTAATCGCCCGCAATACAAGCGCAGTCTCGGTGCTGTTTACCTGTTTTTGTATATTCCGGGTTATTTCCTCACCCTGCTTTTTGTCAACTTTGCCTGTTTCTGCGGCGGTGTTTATCATGTTTTCGGCTATATCTTTAGTAATGTTATACTCTTCTATAGTCTTTTTGAATTTTTCAACCCGCAATTTATCTTGGAAAATCTTTGCGCCAACTATTTCCAATTCGATTTTTTTACCCGGTTTGGGAGAATCCTTCGGTTTTGGCGCGGGTTTTACGGGAATAGGGGCGGGTCGCTTCTTTTTCTCCCATGGATTCTCGTGGTTGCGTATAGCCGTTACGTCAGCCTCACTGAATCCGAGGTAATGACCTTTACTGAAGAGAGCACCAATAACATACTGCCTGTCAATATATATTCTCGTATCGGGGAATATCGCCCTCTTCAGCCTGTCGAGTAACCTTTGTGTTACAGTTTGGTTCTCGCACAGCAAAGAGAACCCGGCATCCGTACCATCCGACTCTTCCGGCTTGCCTGAATAAATTTTACATTCTAAGTACACGTCAAGGGGAAGTGTCCTCAACTTGACCGGCACAAAATCAAAAGAATGCATAACTTCACCATTCCTTTCTACATAAAACAGGGGGAAAATGAGCATTTCTCATTAAACTAAAAATTGAAGCTAATTTATTTTACACCAAATTATTTACTTTGTCAAGAGATTTGACAAAGAATAAATTATTATGTATAATAAACACATGAAAAATTATTTGGAAATAGCGCGGTTTACTAAGCCGCAAGGGCTAAAAGGCGAGCTTAGAGCTCAATCTTTGTGCGATTCTCCCGAAATTTTGGCAGAATTGCTTGGAAAATTTGGGGGATTTTACCTTGATGAGGGGGCAACATTTATAAAGCTGAGTCTGCGTGAAATGCGCAAGGGTTTTGTAATTTTAAAGGCGGACGGCTTCGATGACATTAACGAAGCGTCGCGCTTAGTGGGCAAAACCCTTTATATCGCCCGCGAAAGCTACACTTTACCCAAAGACACTTGGTTTGTAGAGGATTTAATCGGGCTTGAAGTCGTTGATGCGGATTCCGGCGCAGTTTACGGGAAAGTCAAGGAAATATTGCAATCCGCCCCGAAAGACGTATATGTCATTGCTGCTCCGAGCGGGAGGCAGTTGCTGTTCCCGGCTATACCCGAGGTATTAATTGATGTCAATGTCGCAAAGGGCTTAATAAAAATCCGCCCGCTGAAAGGGTTGTTTGACGATGAGGATTGATATTGCCACCTTGTTCCCCGAGGTATGTGAAAATTATTTGTCGGCGAGTATAATAGGGCGGGCGCGAGCGGCGGGCGCGGTTGAGATTAATTGCCGCAACATAAGGGATTACGCGGGGAACAAGCACAACCGAGTTGACGACAAGCCCTACGGCGGCGGAACGGGCATGGTGCTTCAGCCTGAACCCGTTTATTCCTGTATACGGGATATAATGTATAATACAGGCGATTCGCCCAACGCGGAATTAATATACATGAGCCCGCAAGGCAGGACTTTGACGCAGGAGTTGGTCAAGGAGCTTGCCGCAAAACCGTGGCTTATTATATTGTGCGGTCATTACGAGGGTGTGGACTGCCGAGTACTCGATGAGCTTGGCTTTACAGAAATAAGCGTGGGGGACTATGTGGTAACGGGCGGCGAACTCCCCGCACTTATTTTGTGCGATTCGGTGGTTCGTCTTCAAGAAGGCGTGCTCCCCGATTCGTCTGCCTATACTAAAGACAGTCACTGGGCGGGGTTGCTTGAACACCCGCTCTATACCCGACCTGAGGTTTGGCGCGGCAGAACAGTCCCCGAAACGCTCCTGTCGGGGCATCACGCGAGGATTGAGGAGTGGCGAGCCGAGGAGTCGATGAGAGTCACCGCCGCTAAAAGACCCGATATGAAGGAAAGTTGAGCCTTTTTGTGCATTTTCCACAAATAATTAAAAAATCATTTTCTATATTTAGCTATTCGCTATATTGACTTAACCCGAATTTCCATATATAATTAGTAGAGACATAAAAAATTACATGGCTTTGATAAAATATATTGGAGGTAACCGGGTATGTTCGTAAAAGAGGTAGACGTAAAAAACCAAGTTGGTTTACACGCAAGACCCGCAACATTTTTCATTCAAAAGGCAAACGAGTATAAATCTGCTATTTGGGTGGAAAAGGAAGAGCGCCGCGTTAATGCCAAAAGCTTACTGGGGATTCTCTCACTTGGGATTGTAGAGGGTTCTGCCATTAGGATTATTGCGGACGGCGCAGATGAAGAGCAGGCTGTAAACAGCTTGGTTAAGCTTGTGGAAAGCGGATTTGCCGAGTAACGGCACATAGTTAAAGGCGTATCGGATAACGGTACGCCGATTTTCCATTTTTGTGTAAAACGAAAGGCGTACCACGCCGCAAATTTCATGTGAGATTTGTTTCGGGCGGGGGACGTATGGTAATGAATATGAAGGTATTATTTATTGGCGGGACGGGTATTATCAGCATGGCGATAACCCGCTCTTTGGCAGAGGATTCGAATTGGGAGGTTTATTTGCTGAACAAAGGTAGCCGCGAAAGCGAACTGCCCGCGAGTGTCAAGCTGCTCAAATGCGATATAAACGATGAGGCAAAGGTATCGGAGTTAATAAAGGAGCTTGACTTTGATGTTGTCGCCGACTTTATCGCCTTTGTTCCGTCACAGCTTGAGAGGGATTATCGGCTTTTTAAGGGCAAAACAAGGCAGTTTATCTTTATAAGCTCCGCCTCCGCGTATCAAAAACCGCTGACGGACTATCGGGTGAGCGAGGCGACACCATTGGCGAATCCTTACTGGGAGTATTCTCGCAACAAAATCGCCTGTGAGGAATACTTAATCAAATTATACAGGGACGAGGGCTTCCCGATAACAATTGTCCGCCCGTCGCACACTTATGATGACAGGTATATTCCGCTGGGCGTTCACGGCGACAAGGGGGCATGGCAGGTTGTAAAACGCATGATTGAGGGGAAGCCTGTTATAATCCACGGGGACGGGACTTCGCTTTGGACAATGAGCCATAATTCCGATTTTGCAAAAGGGTTCATCGGGTTAATGGGAAATATTCACGCAATCGGCGAGTCTGTGCAAATTACCTCCGACGAGACTTTGACTTGGAATCAAATTTACACAGCGATTGCAAATTCATTGAATGTCGAGTTTAAGCCGTATTATGTCCCATCGGACTTTTTGGCAAAATGTTCTGAAAATTATGACTTTACGGGTTCATTAATTGGTGATAAAGCTAATTCGGTGGTTTTCGACAACACTAAGCTGAAGCGGCTTGTCCCCGGATTTACAGCGGAAAAACGGTTCGATGAGGGTATTCGTGAGGTAATCGGGAATGTGCTTGCAAATAAGGAATTGCAGAGCGAGAACCCGGAATTTGATTTATGGTGCGACAAGGTTATTTCCGCCATGGATTCGGCGATTGAAAAAGTAAAAGGGGGATAAAAATTTCTATGGTACACTATCAATATAACGATGCGAAAATCATCGAAAGATTGTCAGGGGAATTGGCGCGAAACATGACATTAACAGAGCTTTTGTTTGCGTCGAAAAATTATGATTCAATTGAGGAATTCAGAAGCTATATTGAAAATTTGTTGGCAAAAAGAAGCTGTTCTGAACCGATTGACTATACTAAAAAGGGGGAAAATGGACATGACTAACGTAAAAGGAAAATGGGCTTTAATTACCGGGGCAAGCAGGGGGCTCGGCTATCAAATCGCCATATTTATGGCGAAACAGGGGTGTAACCTTATTTTACATTCACGAGAACTCAAAAATACCGAAAAGGTTCTTGCGGAGGTTAAGGAATTGGGCGTTGACGCTTATTCGGTTGCGGCGGAACTGTCTGACTTAGACGATGTTGACAAAATGTTGGACGGCATTGATGCGAAAGGGACGGTTGTAGACATTCTGTTTAATGATGCAGCAGTGCAAATTGCGTACAGAACCGAGCCTTTTACAACTCCCGCCGAGGATTTCACAAAGAGCTTTATAATCAACACTACCGCACCCGCAATGATTTGCTACCGCTTAATGCCTAAGATGATTGAACGCGGATTCGGCAGAGTTATTAACACAACAAGCGGAATTAAAGACGACCCCCACCAAGCGGGATATTCCGCAAGCAAAGCCGCGCTTGATAAGTTCACCGTTGACCTCGGGACTGTTGTTGATGGTACTGATGTTATTATAAGCTTAGTTGACCCCGGCTGGTGCAGGACTGATTTGGGCGGACCGAACGCATTCCACTCACCCGAAAGCAGTATTCCGGGTATGGTACTCGGCGCGTTCGTTAATGACAAAAAAAGCGGCAGACTGTTCCACGCGCAGGATTATGCGGGGTTGACTTTGGCGGCAGCTTTGGAGAAATGTTCAGGGGGATAATTCACATATTTCTGTAAAAACTACTAACTAAACGGGTTCTAAAAATAGTTAGTAGGTATGTGATATGCAGATTCAACCAAAATCTATATGGTCGGCGACTTCCGAGCCGCCTGTATTTCCTATGCTTGCCGGGAATATCAAAACCGATGTCCTTATAATCGGGGGCGGAATGGCGGGCATTCTTTGCGCTCATTTCCTAAAGCAATCGGGTATTGATTACATCTTAGTCGAGGGCAGACAAATCGGCGGCGGTATTACTAAAAATACCACTGCGAAAATAACTTCACAACACGGGCTAATCTACGACAAGCTTTTAAAAAATGCAGGGATTGAAAAGGCGAAAATGTATCTTGAATCTAATCAGTACGCTGTCGCCGAATTTAAAAAGTTAGCTGAACAAATTCCCTGCGATTTTGAGGAAAAGAGTGCGTTTGTCTATTCGCGGGCTGACCGAAATGCGATTGAGCGGGAAGTCCGCGCGGTGAACAGTCTTGGAGACCATGCAAAATTTACAGAAAAAATACCCCTGCCGTTTAGAATTGCAGGGGCTATTGAGTTTGAGAAACAGGCACAGTTTAATCCGCTTAAATTCTTGTACGGAATTGCAAAAAGCTTGAACATTTACGAAAATACTTTTGTGCAAGAGCTTATTGGCAATATTGCAGTCACTAATCACGGCAAAATCAAAGCCGACAAAATTATAGTCGCAACGCATTTCCCGTTTCTGAATAAGCATGGCAGTTATTTCTTGAAACTGTATCAGCATCGCTCTTATGCCGTTGCGTTGGAAAACGCCTCTGATGTAAACGGAATGTACCTTGACGAAATTGAGGACGGGCTGTCTTTCCGAAATTACGGGGATTTGCTGCTCATTGGCGGAGGCGACCACAGGACAGGCACACACGGCGGAAATTGGCGCGTTATTCGTGAGTTTGCGAAACGGAAATTCTCGAACGCAGTCGAGAAATACTCATGGTCAACGCAGGATTGCATGACTTTGGACAGTGTCCCGTACATCGGGCGGTACTCTGCCAATACACCGAATTTATATGTCGCAACGGGATTCAACAAATGGGGAATGAGCGGCTCAATGGTTGCGGCACTGATTCTTACGGATATGATACAGGGGCGAATGAACCCGTACAGCACGGTATATTCCCCGCAAAGAAGTATGCTCAAACCACAGCTTGCAATCAACGGAATAAAGGCAGTCGGGAATTTGCTCACACCGTCAACGCCGCGTTGCCCTCATATGGGTTGTGCTTTGAAATGGAACAAAGTCGAGCATACGTGGGACTGTCCCTGCCACGGTTCGAGATTTGAAAAAAGCGGAAAATTAATAGACAATCCGTCAACGGGAGATTTGAAAGTTTGAAAAACAAGAAGAATACTTGCGCAAGGCGTGGCGGTATGCTCACAAAAATGAGCTATTTCAAGGGTTATTACTTCAAGCACCAAAACCATAACCAAACAATCTCTTTTATTGTTGGGAAATCAAGCTGTTGCGGCGAGTTTATTCAGGTAATTACCGCTCACAAAGCCTATTACTTCAAAGGGCTCGGAGATTGCTTTTTCACGGATAAGGGCGTGATTATCGACATCGGGAATATTCGCGGGAAAATCCGTTACGGGAAATTAACTCCGCTTAAATATGATATAATGGGAGTGTTCAAATTTTTTGAACCTTTGATGGAGTGCAGCCACAGCATAATCAGTATGCGGCATAAATTGAGCGGTTGGGTCAGCATTGACGGCGAAATAATCGACTTAAACGGCGGCATTGGTTATATTGAGGGCGACTGCGGTTGCTCATTCCCGAAATCGTATTTATGGATGCAATGTAACTTTAAGAAGAACTGTTCTGTTTCGCTTTCGGTTGCCGATATTCCGTTTATGGGATTCAATTTTAGGGGATGTATTTGCGTTGTTTATTACAAGGGCAAGGAGTACAGGCTCGCGACATATTGTGGAGTTAAAGTCCTGCTTTGCAATCCACGACAAGTAATTTTGCAGCAGGGGGAATACCTGTTGATTGCCGATATTTCTGCCGACGAGGGGCAGAGATTGGCGGCTCCGCAAAACGGCAAAATGAGCAGGGCTATTCGGGAATGTATAGCTTGCCCCGTGCGGCTCAGATTTTATAAAGCCGAGAAGTTGGTATTCGATGAATCGAGTGCGATGGGGAGTTTTGAGTGGGTGGGTTGAAACCCTATCACATTTTTTAACACAAATGCTCACTACGTCATATTATAGTGTATACTTTAATATTACGAGGTGAAACTTATGAATTGTCATAATCAATGTAACTGCTGTAAATGCAATAAACGCCGTAATCGGATTTGCAGCAGACGATGCTGTAACCGCTGCTGTTGTCGCCCGAACCAACCGTGTCTGCCATGTCCGCCGCACTGCCCTCCGCGGCCGCCGTGTCCTAAGCCCGAACCCGAACCAAATTTGTTTATAATCAGAACTCCCGCGGATTTGGTCAACGTAAACAACTTTCTTGGGATTGAAGGGCGTGGCAAAACTTTCCGATTGGCAAACGACATTGATTTAACCGAATTCCTGCACGGGAGTGAATTCGGTTGGCTTCCAATCGGGAGGGGCGATATGCCTTTTGAGGGGAATTTCGAAGGTGAAGGTCATAAAATCACGGGATTGTGGCTTAATCGCCCGCATGATGAATTGGGCGGTCTGTTCGGTTATGTTGTAGATTCAAGAATAGAAAATCTCGGTATAGAAATTGCCCCCGAAGGCATACACGCTTATGACCAAGTTGGGGGACTTGCGGGACTTTTCAGAGAAGGGACTATCCGAAACTGTTATGTAACGGGGGCCGTTTCGGGGCTGACTGCGGGCGGGCTTGTAGGTAGAGGCGGAAGTGCTGATAACTTTTTTGTGAATATTGAGGATTGTTACACTGTATGCGAAGTCAGAGCCTCTTCCGTTGGAGGCGGATTTGTCGGAGATTGGATTTCGGGCGGCGAAATTCAAAGATGTCATTCTTCGGGAAGTGTTTCGGGGTACGATGCCGGCGGGTTTGTAGGGGTTGCAACTTACGGAAGTATAGTCAACTGTTACTCAAGAAGCGATGTTGTCAGTGACTTATACAGTGTCGGCGGATTTGCCGGAGTGATAGGTCGGCACGGAAATATCTTTGTAGAAAACTGTTATTCAACCGGAAGCGTTCCCAACGATGCAATTTTTGCGGGCGGATTTGCGGGAATAAACAATGGTGAAGTTATGAATTGTTTTTTCGATGTTGACACGAGCGGGCATTTAAACGGCGTGGATAGTGGCAGTTCTGTTGGCATCTACGGTAGAACTACCGCTGAAATGATGACGGCTGATACGTTTATTGATGCCGGGTGGGACTTTGTTAATGTGTGGGGGATTAGTCCGGGTGTGAATGACGGTTATCCTTTTCTTAGATTCCGTTCAGAATCTCGCTCACTACAGGTTTTCGGCGGATTTTGATGAGTTCTCAACGATGAGTTCTCAATGTAAATGAAGAACCCTTGGGTCGGGGTTCTTCGTTTCTTAATCCAGCAACTTCGGTTTTCGCCCAAAAATAACCGCCGTAAGTTTCCCTACGGCGGTGGTCGCTTTGTTATTCGCAATAGATGTAGATGGCATCACGCAGGAATTCGGTAATCCCCACGGCGATTCTCTCATAATGCTCTTTGAACCGTTCGTCTTGGACGTACATCTCTGCCAACCCCGTATGGTACTCCTTGCAGTACCCGTCATAAAAGTAGCAGAGCCATTGCCTGTGCAAGTCGCAAGCCCGCTGTGCCATTTCGCTTGCGGGTGAGCCTTGCATGAATGCCGTCTTGATGGTGTCCTCAAACTCCAATCGGAGTTTCTCGGACTTGTTGTAATCGTCCACGCGCATCCCCATGAGCTTCCTGTATGCGTTTTTGTCCTCTTACGTTTTCTTCTTTTTCTTTGTGTACATGGCATAATTTATACCATATTTATCAAAAATATCAATCGCATAACTTGATTTTTGCGGTAATCCTTTTACAACTTTATAATCGCGTTCACCATTTTCGTCACGTCCAACCGTAATGCTACCGAGTTTACTTTCACCTTTTACCTCCAAATTGATCTCATTTGATTGGTAAGCTAAGTCGAGCATATGAGTGGCAAATAAACCTCTAACGCCAATATAACAAAAGATTTTCATCATCTCTTGCGCTACATATAAGCACTCTGTCGGTGTTGTGCTTGAAATACTTTCGTTAAGCAATAATAAACTGTATTTTGTAGCGTTTTCAGCAGTATTTTTCAAATCTTTACATTCATTTGTGAATCGGCTTGTATTAACACCGACTTCTTCTTCTTTTGGGAAATGGGTAAATATATAATCTACCGGCGAAATACGCGCAGTCTTAGCAGGGACATGAAGACCTGCTTGTGCCAATATATTACAAATTCCGATTCCGCGAACATAAGTGGTTTTTCCTCCATTATTCGGACCGGTCAATATAAAAATACGTCCTTCATTATCCATTTCACAAGTGTTGGTTACTATTTTATCTTCACTTTTGCCCGGCTTGTATTTGTGTGCGAAGACTAAATCATATGTTTCATTCAATAACGTAACACGCTCATCAATAGGGGCAATTTCGGGACGGCACATTGTAAGTCCGCGATTCGCCATAAGTTCAATTAGTTTTCTTGCTCCTGAGTAAAAATCAATTTGCGGCGCTAAATCCATTACATACTCAGCATTACTCTTTGCGAATGAAACTAATGCAACATTCATTCGTTTTCTGTAATCACAAGATATTTTATTTATCTCGTCAAAAATTTTCTTATTAGTGTAATCCAAGGCTCCATTTCTATCGTACATGGAAGTGAGTGAATTTGTCGTGATATTTTCGGGAACTTCCTTGTTCATAAAACTATCAAACAATCCTTTTTCACGGTAGTGCTTGCGATTTGTGCTAAGAAGTACTGCTTGTACAGGGTTCATCTCATCGTCCAAATTGATGGCTACAGTAATGCTTTTTATCCCGTTAGCAAGAGCTTGCCTCAGATAATCAACTTCGTGTCGTACTTTGATGAAATTTTTGGAGTGATATGTTTCCTCAAACAAATCCATAAGCTTTTTTAACCCGGTGGATTTAAGCGTGGTGTAACTCGTATTATAAATCTCATGAAGTTTCTCTATACTATATATATAGGATTTTAATATTTTTAAATTTTCGTTTAATTCAAAAAACGAATGAGTTGAACCGTAATTACGCCCAACCGTTTTAAAAGAAAAGAATAGTTTTTGTATGGTTTCCTGCAAAGTATGTTCTAACTTAGGATTGTTTATGAAATCTTGCAATATATCCTGCCTGTACAAAATCAATTCAGAATCAGTATTGTTTTCGCAAAGCAGGTTTAACGTATATTCTTGATGGTGCGGACTAATTACAGATGCTATATATTTAAGTTCAAGATTGGCGATATAATCTTGCGGCAAGTCTTGTCGGCGACCTTTTTTATATCCCTCATAATAAAGCAGACTGATATTATTTTTCATAATAAACATATACCTTTCAAAGTTTATTGCTTGACAATCGAAACCTTAACAAGGGCAAAATCACAGTTAGTGGAGCTGTGATTTTGCCCGCGGTGGCTCACCGCCGGAGAAGGAGGGATTCGAACCCTCGTGCCGGTTAAGGCAACTCGATTTCGAGTCGAGCTCGTTATGACCACTTCGATACTTCTCCAATGCCGCTTTCTTCAAGCCGACAAAACCATTATATCATAAAAAATTTCTCTTGTCAACAACTTATTTTAAAAACTATTGACAAATTTATATTGGCGGTGTATAATAAACCTGTCCGCGAATCTCGGCACGGCGATTTTGCGGACAGGTTTAATGAATTTAATGGAATAATCAATAGAAAAGAGGTGCTGTTTGTGGCAGGTAGATTTGGAGCGTTCGGAGGGCAATACATCCCCGAAACACTTATGAATGAAATCCACGCTTTGGAAAAGGCGTACAATTTTTACAATGCCGACCCCGAGTTTAAGCGAGAATTAGACGGGCTTCTGCGCGATTACGCGGGGAGACCTTCACTGCTGTACTTTGCGGAAAAAATGACGAATGACTTAAAAGGTGCGAGGGTGTACCTTAAACGAGAGGACTTAAATCATACAGGCTCGCATAAAATCAATAATGTCCTCGGTCAATGTCTTTTAGCCAAAAAAATGGGCAAAACCCGCATAATCGCCGAGACAGGCGCAGGGCAGCACGGGGTTGCAACTGCGACAGCGGCGGCATTGTTAGGGTTGGAATGCGAAATTTTTATGGGGCAAGAGGATATTGAACGCCAATTGCTCAACGTGTACAGGATGGAGCTTTTGGGTGCTAAAGTCAACTCGGTGAAAAGCGGCACAATGACACTCAAGGACGCGGTAAACGAAACAATGCGCGAGTGGACAAGGCGGGTTGACGATACTCATTACGCACTCGGCTCGGTTGTCGGACCGCACCCGTTCCCTCAAATTGTCGGCGATTTGCAAAGTATAATCGGCAAGGAAGCGCGGGAACAACTTTTAGAGCGAGAAGGCAAACTACCCAAAGCGATAATCGCCTGCGTAGGCGGGGGGAGCAACGCAATCGGCATCTTTCGCGGCTTTTTGGAAGACAAGCAGGTGAGGCTGATTGGCTGTGAAGCGGCGGGAAAAGGAATCGACACCCCCCATCATGCCGCAACAATTTCAAAAGGAAAAGTGGGTGTTTTTCACGGAATGATGACCTATTTCTGTCAAGACGACAATGGTCAGATTGCCCCTGTATACTCTATATCGGCGGGGTTGGACTATCCCGGAATCGGCCCCGAGCATAGTTATTTAAGCGATTCCAAGCGTGCCGAATACGTACCCGTGACCGACGAAGAGGCAATTTCCGCCTTTAAATATTTGTCCCGTACCGAAGGAATCATCTGCGCGATTGAGTCTGCACACGCCGTTGCCCACGCAATAAAAATAGCCAAAGAGTTTAATCGCGATGATTCCATAATCATCTGCCTTTCGGGTCGCGGTGACAAAGACGTTGCCGCTATTGCCGAAAGGGATGGGATAAAAGTTTGACCGATTTCAATGATGAATGTCCCGATTTTAGGAATCACAATGATGCCTTTTTCAAACTTTTTGATGATGTGTATTTTGATGAATTTGTCGAAAAGTGTATTTGTAGGATAAATACCGTTGTTCTCTAACAGGGCGGTTTTCTGAACCGCCCTTATCTATGAAAATATAAGCAAATATCCCTAAATCGCCTTAAAAGCGGTTTGGAGATATGTTATAGTCGATTAACTTAAGAATCACTAAATCTTTGCGGAAAATTTTCCGCCATACTGCGTTGAATTTTGCTTAAATATCAGCGGATATTCGCACAAAATTCGCCTTGTCTGACGAAA
>WRLX01000005.1 GCA_009777415.1 Oscillospiraceae bacterium | reverse complement strand
AGGTACTCTGACAATACCTTGATGAAAAATAATCTCAATCACTTTTGCCTGAGCGGGGGAACGGTTTTGTTCAAGATTATCGAGTCCCCTAAAATGCCGGGCTCAGGTATACCCGAGTTGTACGGATTTTACACTCCGTTGTCCGGGATAAGAGCTATGTGGCTTGAAATCGATAAGATGTGCTATTTGCTGACATCGGAAGTTCCGGGCAGTACCAAAGATGCACCTATTGATTATGAAACATTGCTCACCTATGACGTTAATTCGGTTCGCGGCGTGAAAATGTTTTACAGGAACGCGCTGGAAACTGCAGTGAAAGACTTGTCGTCGTTGCCGTTCCCGATTAATGCGGCTTTGGGTGCTATTCCGGAAGAGCTTTATCCCGCGGGAATCAAATTTTACAACAACGGCACAATTGCCGAAAAAACCGACAGCACTCTTAAAGAGGTTGAAATTGCTTTTGACAGGAAGAAAATCCGCTACACCTTAGGCAAATGCAGTCAGCCGCTTAAAGATGCCTATTTGGTCAGCCTTCCGCATGAGAATGAGGCAAAAGGCGGGTTCTTCAAATTAAAGAAGAAAGGCGATGAAGAGGGCAAAGCGGTTAGGCAATGGTGCTACGATTACACGCATAACGACACGCACGAAAACTTAAATTGTGACTTTATAGTGCTTGATAAAGCATTTGAATACTCACCTGTAGGCGATACATTTAACGCTTATACAGGAAAGGTGGGGGTAAATGCGGAGCGTCTGCCGCGAGTCGAGGGTGCGAGGCTTGTGTCTAAAGTGGCTACTCTTGCCGCAGAAACCGATGAGATTAAAAGCGAAACCAAAACCGTAGCCGCCGCCCCCGCGCCTGAATCGACACCCGCGCCGAAGCCAGCACCGAAGTCGGCGGCAAAGCCGGGAGCGGCTACTCCGAAGCCGAAATCCGCACCCGAGCCTAAGCCGAAAGCCACGCCTGAGCCTAAACTTAAGCCCGAAAAACCCGCTAAGCCCGAAAAACCCGCTAAGCCCGAAAAACCCGCTAAACCGGAAAAGCCCGTTAAACCGGAAAAGTCTGCTAAACCGCCTAAGCCGTCTAAGCAAGGCGCGAAACTTCATCCTTTACTGCAGCAAGCAGAGGAAAGGCGAGCGGCTGAAGCAGCGGAAGCGGCATCGGAGGTTTCGGGAAGAAGTACGCCTTTGCCCTCTTCGTCGGGGACTGATAATTCGAGCAGACCTGCGCGTTCAAAATTCGGGACGAGAGTTGAACCCGGGCAGGACGGCGAAAGTGCTAAACCGCCGTTGCGCAATAGTCCGCCGCCACCCCCGCCGCCTCCTCCGAGAGGGGAAGCGGGCAGACCCGTGAGGTCGCGGTTCGGCCCTAAGGTTCATCCGTTGCTTGCGCAGGCTGAGGGAAGAGAGACAGATGAGACGGATGAAGTTAAATAGTTTTTTAAAATAAGAAGGCTGTGTTCATAGGCGGCACACGTCGCTTATGAAGACAGGTTCTAAAAGAAATATCAAGGAGGACTAACAAATGAATATGACAGTTACGTCTAAGAAAGTACAGGTTGGGCAATCGTTTACCGATTATGCCAACAAAAAGCTGTCCAAAAAGCTTGACCGTTTTTTTGGCGAAGATGCCGAGGCAAAGCTGACAGTGACATCAGTCCGCGATAATATCGTGGTTGAGCTTACGGTTAGGCACGGGAACTTGATTTTCCGCGCAGAGCAGGAGGCTGTCGAAAAAAATGAGGCACTTGATGCTTGTGTCGATAAAATCATCAGGCAAATCAGGAAAAACAAGACTAAGATTGAAAAACGTCTTCACAGCTCTGCTTTTGCCGAATCCTACAACGAGCTTGAGCCGGAGTATGTTGAGGACAGCTACTCTGTTGAAAGGACAAAAAGATTGGTTTTGACACCTATGACAGTCGAGGAGGCTATTTTGCAGATGAACCTCGTCGGACACAACTTCTTTATGTTCAAAAACGGCGACACGGGG
Organism: Oscillospiraceae bacterium; assembly: GCA_009777415.1. Taxonomy (GTDB): domain Bacteria; phylum Bacillota; class Clostridia; order Oscillospirales; family Ruminococcaceae; genus Ruminiclostridium_E. The sequence goes on along the minus strand of WRLX01000005.1, from coordinate 34,772 downwards.
GAGGTCAACTTGGTTTATAAGCGGGGTGGCGGAGGTCGCGCCGTGATTGAGGTTGCAAAGGGATAATTTTACAGTGTATGAATTTTACTAATATACGAGTGTTTTTCTCTAAGACGGGGAATGCGAAATATATATCACACCTTGATTTATATCGGGCAATGGGGCGGGCTGTCAAGCGTTCAAAATTGCCGGTTTGGATTACAGAGGGGTTTAATCCGCATATATATATGACGTTCGCACTCCCCCTCGCATTGGGGATTGAATCTGCCGAAGAATCGGTAGATTTGAGGCTTACTTCCGAAATTGATGCGGAACGGGTTGCCGAAAGTCTTAATTCGGTAATGCCGTGCGGGCTTGATGTCATTCGAGTTTCCGCGCCGCTTCGTAAAGCCTCGGAAATTCAAAAGGCGCGGTATAAAATAACCGCCCCCGCCGAAACAATGAGAGAGATTGATGAGTTCTTCGCACGTCCGGTGATAGAAATTACTAAAAAAACTAAAAAAAACACCCAAGTGATTGATGTTAAGCCGCTGATTTGCTGGGAAACCGAATACTTGACTTTGCCGGCGGGCAGCACCTTGAACATTAATCCGTGGAATGTTTTGAGCTTTGATTCGATTAATGTTAAAAGGGTTGGGATTTTATGTGATGACGGGAGAGTGTTTGCTTGAAGGACAATCAAATTAACGAAACAAAAGTCAAGGACAAAAAGTATATTAAAATTTTTATTTTGGCTGCGGCGATTTTGCTGACGGTCAAGATTATGTTTGACTTTAGCTCGTTTACGGGAATATTCACTTATATATCGGGGATTATACGCCCGTTTATTTTCGGATTTATCATAGCCTATTGTATTAACATTCCCGTTTCATGGCTCGAAGAGCAATTGAAGAAACTCACGAATAAACCCGCATTGTCGGTGAAAATTAAAAACAAGAACATTGTACGGACTCCGTGGATGCAAAAGGCGGCACGTCCGATAAGCATTGTCTTGAATTTGATTGCGTTAATTGGTTTTATTGTTTTCGGGCTGTGGAATCTTATTCCGATGATTCTTGAGAATGTGCAACAGCTTATTGCTGAAATGCCCGGCTATATCGGGCTTGGGATTAGGGAACTGAAGCGGTTTCCTCTATCGGAAGAGTTGGGACTCGGCACATGGCTTGACAGTCTTAATGTTGATGACTTGTCCGAGTTTTTCCCAAGTGCGGACGATTTTATCGGAATGGCGACAGGTGTCTTTTCCGGAATTTTTACTGCGTTTTTGACAATTGTGGCGACGTTGTATTTCCTTGCCGAATATAATAAAGTCAAGGACTTTATTAAGCGCATGATTGACGCACATTCGCCGAGAAAACAACGTCACGCTTTAAAGTATATTCGACTTGTGGATTTCAGTTTTCGCAAGTTTTTAACCTGCCAGTTTTTGGACTCGCTTATACTCGGGACGATTACAATGGTTCAATTTACAATAATGGGTTCGCCTTATGCGGTTACTCTCGGACTGATGCTCGGCGTATTAAATATTATTCCCTATTTCGGCTCGATTTTCGGCTCTGTTGTTGCGGTATTTATTATATGGGCGACAAGCGGGATTGATACAGCGGTTATTGTTGCGATTATGCTTTTGATTACACAGCAAATTGACGGCAATTTTATCAACCCCAAAATAATGGGTTCGTCTTTTAAAATCAGCCCGGTGCTTGTTATAATTGCAATCACTATCGGCGGAGCAATCGGGAATGTAATGGGAATGATTTTCGCCATCCCCGTCGCAAACGTACTCAAAACCATTTTAGAAGAATATATCAAAACAAAAGAACAGCAGAGGGTTGACAACGCCCCGACCAAAGCGTGTTGACACGCTCTGAAACAAAGGAGTTGACTTTATGAAAACATTTAACACATTTGATACACTAAAACGGCTTACCGCCGCTAACGGAGTTGCCGGCAGCACCGGGGCATCCGAAACGGCTTTGGAGTTGCTTAAAGAATTTGCACCCGATGCTTACATCGACTGTCATGGTTCGGTAGTAGGGACTGTAATCGGCGAACACATCGGACGCGGATTGGGAGTCAGGGACGATTCCCCCTCTGCGGTTTTGCTCGATGCTCATATTGACCAAGTCGGATTGGTTATCACTCACGTTGACGAAAAAGGCTTTATAAAAGCCGAACCCTGCGGCGGGATTGACAGACGGGCGATTGCCGCACAGGCGGTTACTGTTTACGGCAAAAAGCTTGTTAAAGGGGTGATTTGCACTAAACCCCCTCACGTTTTAAAGAGGGGAGAGGAGGACAAGGTTATTAAAGCGGATGAGATATGGATTGATGCCGGGTTGAATGCGAATCAAGCTGTGGAAATAATTTCACCGGGCGATACCGTTACCATAGACGGGACATTAACTGCGATGCCGGGGAACATAGTCAGCGGCCCTGCACTTGATAATCGTGCGGGAGTCTGCGCAATTTTGTATGCATTACATTTGTTGAAAAATGTCGGAAATGCAAAAAGTTTGCCGCCGATTTGCGTATCGTTCTCGGTTCAGGAGGAGTTGGGATGCCGAGGTGCGGCGGTCGCTGCCTACAATGCCGACCCGGAGTATGCTGTAGTCGTGGATGTCAGCTACGGGTTGTCACCGGGACTTGAAAATAAAGCGAGTACCTCTGTTGGGAGGTTGGGCGAAGGCCCTATGATTGGATATGCCCCTTCCTTGAATAGGGGGATGTTTGAAGGATTGAAAAAAACCGCGGTACAGTGCGATATTCCGTATCAGCTTGAAATAATGAGCAAAGGCACGAGCGGGACGAACGCCGACCCAATCGGGATTGTCAGGGGCGGAGTTAAGACTGCGTTAGTGAGCATTCCTTTAAGGTATATGCACACCCCTGTTGAGACTGTCGCTTTGTCGGACATTGAAGCAGTCGGGAAATTGATTGCCGAATTTGTGGAGAAATGCTTAAAATGAAGACAGGTTCTAAAATGCAAGAGCTCGAAAAATAGGAAAGGTGTGCCGCCGATTATAAGGTGGGGCGGCATGGTCATGAATATGCTTGATTTATTGAAACAATTATGTGAAATTAACGGGGCGAGCGGCGATGAGGACCGGGTTGCCGAGTTTTTGCTTTCTCATATTAATTCGCATATAAACTTAAACAGCACAGTCATAAGACGCGATTTCCCGGGAAATTTATTGGTCTTTAAAAAGGGAAAATCAACTCCGCAAAAAACGGTTATGTTTGCCGCGCATATGGACGAGGTGGGGTTTATTGTAACCGATATTACTAAGGATGGATTCTTGCGGTTTGCCCCTGTAGGCGGGATTAACGCAAATGCCGTGTTCGGCAGAAGGGTAGTCGTTAATTCAAAGGGGGATGACAGGATTGTCGGGGTTATTGCGGGTAAGCCCGTGCATTTGCTTAGTGATAAGGAAAAGAACAGTCAGCCTAAAATTGAGGATTTGTTTATTGATATTGGTGCTTGCGACAAGTCACAAGCCGAGGCTATTGTTGCGCCGGGAGATTATTGCTATTTTATCGGCAATTTTGATGAGCTTAATAGCGAGCGAAACTGCAATGACTTGATTCGCGCTAAAGCAATTGACAATCGGCTCGGCTGTGCAATTATGCTTGATATGTTAAAGCAGGAGCTTGAATATGACTGTGTCTTTGCTTTTACAGTGCAGGAGGAAATCGGGTGCAGAGGTGCCGCCGCCGCCGCATTTAACCTTGAGCCTGACATATGCGTTGTTTTAGAAGCGACCACTGCCTGCGACACTGCGGGAGTTGAGGACGGCGATAAGGTTTGTGAGTTAGGCGGTGGAGCGGTAGTCAGTTTCATGGACAAGGGGACGGTGTATGACCGTGAGCTTTATAATATTACACTCGAAACAGCAAAGGAAAACAACATTAAGACCCAAACCAAGAGCAAAATTGTCGGCGGCAACGATGCAAGTATTATTCACAAGTCAATGGGCGGGATACGGACTATTGCCGTTTCCGCACCGTGCCGCTATATTCACACCCCTTTTTGTATGGCGAGCATCGGCGATATTAATGGAATGAGGACACTTGCGGGGCAATTGTTGTGTAAGTTTGCTAAATTATGAGGCGATTTTTGTTAAAAATTGTGCATTGTGACAAATTTTGAAAATTGCCTTGACATATGCATACGACTGTGTTATAATCATGTAATGTTAGTAGCATAATATTATCGCGGGATAGAGCAGTCCGGTAGCTCGTCGGGCTCATAACCCGGAGGTCGGTGGTTCAAATCCGCCTCCCGCAATGTTCCATGTTTACACCCCCTGTGATGATGATTTCATCGGAGTGGGTGTATATTTTTGTTACGTAGGATTTTATGAGGCGTTTGACTTCTCCGTCATGGAGAAGTTGAGCGTCTTTTTTCAATTTTTCGGCTATCATTTCTTTAGTAAGTATGAGGTCGGGTGATACGGCAATTATGTCCTGTAACTCCGATTTACGGACATTAAGCCTTGCCATTTCTTCTTTCAATTCAGTAATATCAACTCCGTCAAGTATAGCTTTTGTGCCGTTGGCAAGCTGACGTTCTACTTCCTTGAGTTCTTTCTTTTCCTCGACTTTTGAGCCTTTACCGTTTGTATATGCCTTGAAGATTTCATCAGCCATTGTATCAAAGTCACCGTTTGCGAAGTATTCCTTTAACTTGATAACAACAGCGGATTCCAACTGGTCGGCATTGATATTTTTGGCATCGCAAGTCTTAGCACGGTTTTTGCTTCCGCAGACGTAATATCGAGTGGTATAGCCTTTCTTGTTGGTACTCGCCCTGCCTGTGAAACTTGCACCGCACTTGCCACACTCGACAAGCCCCGAAAGCAGATATTCGTGTTTCGCTGTATTAGAAGCGTTTCTCTTATTGTTATTCATTCTTTTTTGAACCCTTTCCCAAGTATCATAATCAATTATAGCAGGTATAGCGTTTTCGATTCTTACGGCATTGGGGTTTTTCTCGCCGCCCGCCCACTTGCCGAAATATTTCATTTTGTGCTTATTCCAAGTGTATGTCCCGATGTAACGCTCTTGCTTTAATATTGCGTGTAATCCCGTCTTGCCTATCGTCGCACCTCGTCTGCCTTTATACCCGCCCTCCGCAAGTTTGGCGAATATATCTGCATAGGAATCACCCATTGCATACATACTGAATATCGTTCTGACGGCTTTAGCTTCGTGGTCGTTTACGATGTATTTCCCGTCCACTATGTCGTAACCGAGCGGAGCGTATCCGCCGAGGAACACACCCTGTTTCGCCTTTTCCGCTGTTCCTGCGATTGACTTCTGCCGTGTCTGCAAAACCATGTGCTGACCGAGAGCCGCCGTTATGGTTTCGGTGAGGAAAGTGTCGGGGTTGTCGATGCTTCCGAGGTTTTGGGTTGTTGAAATGACCTTGATATTATACGATTGCATAAGCTTTCGGAAGTTCAGCCAATCGGCTAAATCACGGCTCGCTCTCGAAATATCGTAGATAATTACCGCTTCAAACTGCTTCGACTTCGCCCCTGCGAGCATACGTTGGAAGTCGGGACGTTCGGTGTTTGTGCCGCTCATCGCCATGTCAACAAATGTCGAAATAATTGTGATTGAGTTCGCCGCGCAATAATCGTTGATTGCGTTAAGTTGAGTGTCTATGCTGTTTTCGGTCTGCTTGTCGGTGCTGTAACGCGCGTAGGCGACTGCTCTCATTTTGCTTTGACCTCACTTTCCTTGTAATTCATGTGCAAATATTCCTCACTGTAACACTCACCTAAATGACGTATGATTTCATCTAAAGATTCAATCGCCCAGACCTTGTGCATTTTCGATAAATTCTCTATGCTTATGGTGCGTTTTCCTACGTATGAAGCGTAATTTTCCGCTTCGCTGTCGTACACAGATTCGGCAGTTGTCGCTTCTATGTGATAGTCGTTTGCTTCTTCATCGGCTTCTAATTCCTTTTTGTATTCATAAATCTTTGCTTGTCCCGCCAATCGAAAACACTCTTTTGTTTCGCTCAAAAAAGCCGTGAAATTCTCATGACAAATTATATCCGAAAGGATTTCAAGCGTTGTATTAGCCTTAAAAGCCTTACTCGTCACATTTGCGGAATTCATCTCGTTCAGCTTAATCACTGCACTTTCGGTTAATCCCGTATAAGCACAAATTCCTTTAATTTGAATATCCGCACTTTTCACAAAGCTCCGTCCGAGCAAATAGTCGGTCGAAACCTCCAAAAACTCGGCAATCATCGGGATTTTGTCGAGGTCTGGGCGAGAGTAGCCGCCGCACCACAGTCGCACGGCTTCTGTGCTGATGCCGAGGCGGGCCGCAAATTCCTCCGATTTTATACCTTTTTCTTTCAACAGTTCCCTTAATCTCGAGTTAAGGGGGCTGTCGTACCATTGGGCGGATTTCTTATACACTTTGGTTGCCATAACTGAACCTCTCTTTAATTGTAGTTGTTGTAATAGTATTATATCAAACAAAATCAAAGTTGTCAATAGGTTTTCAAAAAATATTTTCGAGCCGCAATAAGCCGCTATATCTGCGTAAGTATTGCTAATTTAGTAGTGTCGTTTCGTGTCGCTTCAAAACTGACGCTATTGATTTTCAAAAAATCGCAAACACCACTTGACAAAGTAGTAATAGTTGTGATAATATGATTTTAGCAAGCAACGCTAATATACAACGAAAGGGTATGTATATGAAAATAACAGTGAATTGTACATTGACATCTGCCCAAATGGCGGTGAAGTATGCGGAGGCACGTTACGGCTTGAGTCTCGCAGAACTCGCTCGGACGTTTGAGCGTGAGGAGGTCGAGCGGCGACACCGTGAGCATGAGGAGTTTCAGCAAAAGGAAACTGCCTAATGCTACGGGGGCGAGTGCGGCGAAGATGTAGATAGTTTTGAGTGGGAACTGCAATACTATCAAGTCAGAGCCGCCGTCTCGGGGAGTTTGAGGGGTGTCCCCTCATTCTCACGGGAGAGTCCAGAGAGGGTTCGCACCCTCTTTGGCAAGTTCCATTTTGAAAAAATGGTATAACTTGCTCCACCACAGCGGCTTGGAGTGTTTTCGGGACTGCAATGCAGTCTGAAAATCACGGCAAGCAGGGAAATTACTGCCCCGACATGGGCTGTAATTTCACGTCGGTTTGGTGGGGCGGGGGTCGCAGAAGTAATAAGTACAGGAGGTACAGAAATGGCACATATGAATAAATATGCACGTTCGGCAGTTGGGCAACTCTGCCAACACTACGAGCGGAAAAAGAAAGAGGACGGCGAGTACGTCAAGTTCGGGAATGAGGATATAGACCTCACGAAGACACATCTAAATTATAACCTCGCCCCACAGCGAAGTCTAAAAAATCAGATTGAGTTTATCAATCAACGATGTTCCGAGGTCAAGTGTTTGAATCGAAAAGACGTGAATGTCATGGTATCGTGGGTGGTGACACAACCTAAGGATTTTCCGAAAGAACGCAGCCGGGAGTTTTTCGAGAAGACATATGAGTTCCTCAATACCCGTTATGGCGGTGACGAATCCAACGAACAGAACGTAATTTCCGCTTACGTCCACTTAGACGAAAAATCCGCGCATATGCACTATGCCTTTGTTCCCGTGGTCGCCGATAAGAAGTCGGGGAAACCGAAAGTGTCAGCGAAAGAAGCAATCAGTAAAGGTGATTTGCTCACGTTCCATAAAGACCTTGAAAAGCATTTATATGAACATTTCGGTTTTGAAGTTGGTATAATCAACGGTGCGACTAAAGAGGGGAATTTGTCGATTAAGGCTCTGAAACTCAAGAGCGAGGTTGATGGCTTGGTTGAAAAGAAAAAGAACTTGCAGGCGGGAGTTCAGCACTACGAGGATTTAGCTGTTGCAATCGATGATGTCAGCAATATCGGCACTAAAAGTCTTATCGGTAAGAACATATCTGTCCCGCCCGACAAGTATGCGTTAATGCAGGAGCAGTCTAAGGCTTTTCGAGTGAATAAGGACAAAATCGAGAATATTGATAAACTTGAAAAGTCAGCTAAAATGTACGAGGATTGGGCGAAGACGGAATGGCTTGATGTTCGTCAGGCAAAAAGCGACTGCGAACAGGAACGCATGAAAGTCAACGACCTCTATAAACAGCAACTCAACCTCAATAAAAGCCATGAATGGGCGACAAGGCGGATTCGGGAGTTGACGCAGGAAAAGAAAGAGACGACCGACAAACTCAAAGAGGAAATGCGTGTTGCTTTGGAGAAAGCCGCTCAACAAAGGCTTTCAGAGGTCAAGATTGAAAAAGAAAGAAATGACACTTTAAATCGCGCCAATGCCGATTTGAGCAGTAAAAATGCAAGTTTGCTCAAAGAAAAAGCCGATAAAGACAAGGAAATTGCTAAACTCAAACAGCTAAACCTCAATTCTAATACAGGGTTCGCCGATGTGGTCTGTGCGTTGGGGACGTTGGAAAACTCCGAGAACCGTAGCGTTATTAAAGGTATTCGAGATTGTGCGGTGCGGTGGTTGCGTGAGGACGGTCACCCCGACCTTGCGGATATGGCACAGACGGAAGTTGGGATTAGTGATAGTATTCAAAAGCGGATTGATGTGGTTGTTCCGCAGGTGCGGTTCGCTAAACCAAAATTATAGCAGGAGGTCTACATGACAGACAATTTACAATTAGACGTGATTTCGTCTATACTTACATTTCATGCGGATTTGTTGGAACGTGGTGAGCTGCAAAACCTTGACGAGGGATTATTCACTAACGATATTTTTCGAGAGATTTTTGTCGGTTTGAAAAAGGCGGGGTTTATCCCTGCCGTGTTCCATGCAAATTGCGAGGATTCGGAAATATCGGAATTTGTCAAGAAAATCGAGAATAATGGTGTGTATAATAACTCTTTCAAAGATGTTGTTAAGGTGTTAAAGGGGCAACGTGTCGGGGGCGAACTCATCTGTGCCGCCGATATTGTCCCTAAGAAAATTGAGTGGATTATGGAGAACTTTATCCCGTTGGGTATGCTGTCGAGTTTCCAAGGATTACCCGATGCAGGGAAGTCTTTCCTAACCGGGGCGATTACCGCCGCCGTGACTAATTCCGACGGTAAGCTCCCAACTCCCGACGGTTTGATGAGTGACTGCGTTCACGGCGGTGACATTATTTTCAACAGCGATGACAGTCCCGCATACACCACCGTTCCGAGATTGCAGAAAATGGGAGTTGACTTGAAGCGAGTGCATTTCGAGAATCCCGATAGTGAGCCGTTGACGTTCGCAGACGAGCGACTGCCGTTGCTGTTGGAGCGTATCAAGCCTGTGTTGGTGATTTTTGACCCGATTCAGAATTTCATCGGTGCCGGGGTGGATTTCCACCGTGTCAACGAGATTCACCCTGTCATGCGAAAGTTGGAGGTGCTGTCGGCAAAGGCGAACATCGTGCCGGGTATTCCCCCTGCGGATCTGTTCGACCTTGACCCGGATACGGGGTTCTCGTGGGCAGGGGTCAGTCATGATGTGACCGCTAAGGATTTGATTCGTGAGCAATATTCAAGGAGCAGTGAGCGTGGCAGACCCGCCGATAAATCCGATTATGCCGAGAGTGTTATTCAAGAAGTGCTTGCCGATAATGGCGGTGAAATGCTGTCCGAGGAGTTGAGGAGCGTTGTCTGTGGTGGCGAGGGCATTTCCGAGCGGACGTATAATCGGGTGAAGAAAGCAATCGGGGTTGTGTCGTTCCAGAAAGGGCGGCAATGGTTTGTCAGATTGCCAGATTGCCATAATTGTTAGACTGCGGTAATTATGGCAATGTGAACATTTATAGTAATAGCAAAGGAGCATTATTGCATGAAAACTTACGGTTACATCAGGGTGTCCACCGTAGACCAGTGTGAGGACAGGCAACTTATCGCTATGAGAGAATTAGGGATTCCTCCCGACAACATCTACTTAGACAAGCAATCCGGTAAGGATTTTCAAAGACCCGCCTATACTGAACTTGTTAGGAAACTCAAGCGAGGAGACCTCCTATATATAAAGAGTATAGACCGACTTGGCAGAAATTATGAAGAGATTCAGAATCAATGGCGATTTCTTACGAAAGAAAAGGGGATTGATATTGTCGTTATAGATATTCCCTTGCTCGATACTCGTATCAGCAAAGACCTTATCGGAACGCTTATTGCTGATTTATTTCTGCAAATCCTGTCTTTTATGGCACACAGCGAGAGGGATAACATTCGTAAACGGCAGGCGGAGGGCATTTCAGCGGCTCGGAAACGTGGGGTTCATCTTGGTCGTCCTCCGAAAAGGTGTCCCGATAACTTCGTCGAAGTCGTTAAACTTTGGGAGCGTGGGGGAATCCGTTTTGAGACGGCTTTGGAGCGTACAGGCTTGAAGAAGACTAAATTTTATCAGCTTTTGAGGGAAGAACGGGCTAAACGGGGTAAAAAGCGTGGTTCGTAAAGGTACACCTTTACGAACCAGTTTATTTCTCGTCATTATACCACATAATTCTCAACGTGTCAAGCATTTTTTGTTAAAAATGTAAAAATTTTTCGGATTATTTTTACAGATAGGGCTTATCCGTAAAGGTGTACCTTTACGGATAAGCCGAAATTTAGGAGGGTTACGTTATGAAAACAACTATCATGAGAAAAGGGTTAAGCATTTTGCTTGCCGTCGCAATTGCCGTCGGAGGTGTCACAGGCTACATACCTATAATTGAGCCATTAAACCTCTCGCTTTCCGTGGAGGCATCATCGGTATCGTTCCCGAGTGTAAGCTCAAGTTCCTATTGTGAGTTTACAGCAACCAAAAAAATCCCTGTGTACAGGGACAGCGCACTTAAAACCCGTGGAACAAGTAGCCCCGCTCAATCCTACGCAGCTGAAATATGGTCGGGAGATGTTTGTCGGATTATCAAGTTTAATTCGAGTTATATTCAGTTGCTGTATCCTGTATCAAGCAGTTTGCGCACCGGATTTATTAAACGGAGCGATTTAATCAGCGTGTCCGCACCTTCGGAAAAAGTAACATCCGCAGGTAAAGCAACCACATATTACAACACAAGCGGCAAATCCTACGGCTTCGCCGAAAAAGGCGATACCGTTTATAAAGTCGGTACTTCCGGCAGTTACACCGCAATCATTTATAGCGCTAAATCCGCCGGTTCACGGGCATGGAAATATGGATTTGTTCTAACGAGCGATTACAATTCTAAAATCAAGCCACATACCCATAGTTATGGTTCATGGTCAACCACAAAAGCGGCGACCTGCACGGCAGACGGACAACAGCAACGGAAATGCTCATGTGGTGCTACCGAAACAAAATCTATTGCAAAGTTAGGTCATAATTGGGGGACGTGGTCAAATGACAAGAGAACCTGTTCAAGATGCAAGCAAACAGAAACTCGCACACCAAGCAACCCACATACCCATAGCTACGGTTCATGGTCAACCACAAAAGCGGCAACCTGCACGGCAGACGGACAACAGCAACGGAAATGTTCCTGTGGTGCTACTGAAACGAAACCTATTGCAAAGTTAGGTCATAATTGGGGAGCGTGGAAAGTGACAAAAGCTGCCACAACTTCCGCCACGGGAGTGGACACGAGGACTTGTTCAAGATGTAGCAAGGCAGAAACTCGTGTAATCGACAAAATTGCAACAAATAGGCATTCACACACAAAGCCTTCAGAAGTTTCAGGAATGAAGCTGAGTTCAGCGGGGTTTAATTTAATCAAGCGCTTTGAAGGATTGAAATTAGTCGCGTATAAGCCAGTATCTTCCGAACAATATTACACGATTGGGTATGGGCATTATTGCTCTGGTGTACCCAAAGGAATGATCATAACAACAGCGACTGCGGAAGAACTTTTGAGAAACGACGTGATAAAATATCAGAATGCGGTAAACACATTTCTCAACAATAATAAAATAAAGCTCAACCAAAATCAGTTCGATGCACTTGTTTCGTTTACCTATAATTTAGGAACTGGTGCGTGGGTAGGTTCCGGTGTAGCGCCGAGTATGCAGAGTTTTGTTAAAAATGGAAAATACACTAAATCCGAAGCAACTCGTGTTTTTGGTCTGTATGTTAAAAGCAACGGTACAACTTTGCAGGGATTGGTTACACGCAGAAAAGAGGAAGCTGATTTGTTTATGAAATCCGTTTCCCATGCCCACAGTTATGGTTCATGGTCAACCACAAAATCGGCGACCTGCACGGCAGACGGGCAACAGCAACGGAAATGCTCCTGCGGTGCTACTGAAACGAAATCTATTGCAAAGTTAGGTCATAATTGGGGAACGTGGTCAAATGACAAGAGAACCTGTTCAAGATGCAAGCAAACAGAAAACCGCCTCACTATTACCTCGTTCACGACAAATAAAACCAAATTTACTGCAAATGAGAGCATTGCTTTCACAGCTAAAACCAATATCGCTGCGGCACGTATGGAATTTGCCTTAAAAGACGGCAACGGCAAGTATGTTACAATGAGCAGAAGTAGCGACGGTAAAACTTTTACAGCAAGCACAAAAGCTCCTGCCGGTAATTACACATTCATTGTAACTGCTGTTGCGGCAAGCGGAACTAAGTCAGCTTCAAAGTCGGTGAGTATAACGGTTACAGATAATAATACATCTAAACTAATACAGGGACAATATATAGCCCCCATTCAAACTGGTCAAAATTTCAGCGCATGGAAGGAAAATGGTTTTGTTCATGATATATCAGCACCAATAGGTACACCGATTTATGCTCCTGCAGACGGCAAGATTACTTTTTATCAAGCGTTTACTACAATAAGCGGAACTCGTTATCTTACGTCTTATGCTAATTACATTAAATTCACCGAATCAAATGGTCGTGCGACTTCAATATATGCCCACCTTAACAGTTTTAAAGGCGTGTCTTTAACGATTCCGAGTTCTCGGACTAAAAAACAGTCAGGAAGTAGTGGCACATTAAATCTTGGTAGTAAAGCTGTAAAAAAGGGCGATATTATTGGATATTCTGGTAATACTGGAAACAGTTCTGGTCCACATCTTCATGTCGAACTTCGCATCAACGGCACAAGGGTTAATCCGCCTTCGTATTTTGGCATGAAATAACAACTGCCACCGGGGATGTTTTGAGTGTTTGGTGATTGTTTAAAGGATTAAGTCGTATAGAAAATACTGCCTATCAATTCCCGATAGGCAGTATTTCTTTTTCTTTCAAGCAAGTAAAAACGTATCATTGTCGATACTTTTACAAGGCGATACATTTCTCTTCTCAGCCCTGCCGACACTATTTCTCGTGTCATTTTAAAAAATCCAAAATTTTCACTTGACAATTAAACATAGTTATGATAAAATGTAAAGAGCAAAGAATGGAGGTGTTGCACATGGCAACCGAAACTTTCTATAAGAGGATAGTATTATCCGATGAAGCCGCCGAAAGATTGGCGATTGGTCTTGAAAAACCACGCACTCCTTTTGTTCCTCATTTTGACATGGACGAAGAACTTAGGAGGAGCGAAAAATGGTTAGACCGCTATATATCCTCTCGTGTTGTGCCATGTTCTTACATTACACCTTATTTAGTGCCACAAGCGGCAAAGGCACACACATTGTAAACACGGTACAACCCAGACTCCCGCAATGCCAAACACGAGCTCGACAAGGGCAGGCTTTGCTTGCGCTTTCGAGCTTGACGAATGTAAAAAGGTTGCAAAACAAAGCCCGGATTTGCCGTGCTTTGTTTTGGTTTTGTGACATGATTGATTTTTAAAACTTATTATGGAGTCTTTGTACTCCGGGAAGGCATGGTCATAAAAATGGGAGAGTTTATTTTAACGGTGTCCTTTTTGGTTATTAATCTGTTTTTACTTGTTGCGGTTTATGTTTTACCGATAGTCGGTGTTGCAACGGGGTGCGTGTTGCTAAAGAAAAAAATGGGTAAAAAAGTTTGGAGCTTGACTGTCTTGTTGGGAAGCAGTGCAATTTGTATTGCGGTAGCTTTATGGAAAATTGTGAACTTTTGAATCGCTTTTAAACCATACGATGTGACTTTTGATAAAACCGAACTTGCTCACGGCGTGTGTACATAGAGCGGCTTACTCGACAATCTCATTTAACAGAAACCACTTCGTTTTTGAAGTGGTTTTTTTCTGTGAGGCGAAATGATTGTGATGTTGTTTAGCGGAGTGGTAGAGAGGGATTCTTTTCAAAGCAAATAATTTATCAAAACCGCTTGAAAATGGAGGGATTTTATGGTATGATGTCTATGTTAGAGAAATTTAGGAGGAAATAAAATGACTGCAATAGAAAAATGGAATCAGTTGGCTGAATTGCACACACGGCATTTTAATGACGGCGAGCTTTCGGTTTTGCAAGGAGCATGGGAAAGAGCCTTTGAAACTTACTTAGGTTATGAGTATCATAATGAAGTCCGTCGCCAGTACAGACTTCCGATATGTACATCAAATTTTCCTGTCGATATTGCCATACTCAATGGTGATGTGCCATTATATTTTGTCGAACTTAAATGTCACAATAAAGAACGTAATAATCAAATGGTGCAACAACTTCTTGACTATTTAACAAATAGTAGGGGCAGGACATCTACAGGAATTCTTATTTGTAAAAGGCTCTACGTTTACAATTTTGTTTATGGTAGGGATGATGATGAACAAGATTATGTTGAAATAGAGTTTAAACAAAATAGTGCTACCGGCATTAAGTTTGTTGAATTGTTTAGTAAAGGTAGCTTCTCAGAAACGTCAGTTAAGAGATTTATTAAGTTTACCCGAAATGTTGAACGCATAAGGCAAAGTTTGACATCTGATTTTATAACCGGATTACTTAGAGAGTATTTTGCCTCCAGATACTGTTCTGATGAATTTGATGAGGCTATTAACGATTTTAACGTAGTAATAGAATCACAGGGTGAGTTCACTGCCCCGCCTTCGCAATCAATTATGATAAATCAAAGCATAACGAATGCAACAAACTCTGATACAAGAAACCCTATGCTTCGTTGTAGTTCTAATTTATCCGATAATGTAATGCCGACAAACATAGAGGAATTAACACGTTGCGTATTTTTTATAGAAGGAAAACGTGGTCTTTTTGCAAAAGGAATTCTGCATAGAGACTCAGAGGGCTTCACTGTGCTTAAAGGGAGTAAAATTGCCTCTTCTGTATCTGAGAGTTTTTCGCAAAACTGTCAGCGTACCTTAGAATTAAGAAATCGGATGAAAACGGAAGGCAAAATTTCAAATGATTATGAATTACTCGTAGATATACCCTTTCCCCGTTTACTCGCTGCATCTGAATTTGTACGTGGCGCCCCCACCTCAAAAGATGACTATAAATGGAAAACAAAAATTAAGCGTTCTAATGGTGTGGTTGAAAAATTATCGTTGAAACAGGTACTTGGTGAATCAAATATTATGGTATAAGTTTGAAAAATAAGAAAGGGAGAACCACCATGCCGCAAGTTCAAAGAAGGGCAACAGTGCGACGGGTTTTGCCCGTTGGCAGGTTGCTTGACATATTGGATTTTGCGCAAAGGTGATGTGGCAATGGTCGTAAATATGAAAAAAATAAAAAATTCGGCGTTTTTTATAACCCTATGTTTCGTTTTTATCACATTAACATCATGTACCTCCAATCCGCCAAGCCTTACAACTCAAGAAGGGGATACTGTGACATTCGGGGGGCATAAATGGCTTGTGCTCGATGTCCAAGAAAACAGAGCTTTAATTATTAGCTCTCAAATTTTGATGACACAGGATTATCAAGAACGCATTGGGACTTGGGATGAAAGTGCTTTACGTCAACAATTAAACGGTGCTTTTTACCGTGACACTTTTTCTGGAGAAGAAAAGGAACGCATTATAGAAACGAATACAACGACCCCGCCCAATCGTTGGGCGGGTACTTACGGCGGCGGCGATACAACAGATAAAATATTTTTATTAAGTTTGGAAGAGGTTGTTAAATACTTTGGTGATAGCGGGCAATTAGCAAATCGCCCACAAACCGGAGATATACAGCACACGCAGATAAGCGATGAGTATAGCAATTTGCGAATAGCCAAACACAAAAGTAAAGCTGTATATTGGTGGCTTAGAACACAAGGAATCGATGGGTTTAATGTAGTTGTAGATGATGTCGGCGATATTGCGGTTTGTGTTTCTCTAACCTCCAATTTTGGTGCAATTGACATTGATTTTTATGTTGGTATTCGCCCGGCATTGTGGGTGAGTTTAGCGTAATATAAGCATTTCTTGTCCGATGTTTTGTGGTATGATGCAACGTGGCTCAGTGTTGCCGAACATCCCCACCATAAATTTGCCTTTATAAATTCACACAAAAATTTTTCACCAAAAACATTGACATTGTTGTAATTAAGTGATACAATTAATAGAATTAATTAAAGAAAGGAATAGTTAAAACTATGTCAAAAACAGCGCGTAAAATTATTATTATCGGAGCGGCGGGACGTGATTTTCACAACTTCAACACTTTTTACAGGGACAACCCCGACTACAATGTGGTTGCGTTTACCGCGGCGCAAATCCCCGACATTGCGGACAGGAAATACCCGGCATCGCTCGCAAACAAAACCGAGAAGCTCTATCCCGACGGGATACCCATCTACGAGCAAAAAGGCTTGGAAAAGCTTATAAAGGAATTGGAAGCAGACGAATGTGTATTCGCATATAGCGATGTCCCTTACAAAGCGGTAATGAACATAGGGGCGGCAGTCAATGCGGCAGGGGCAGCCTTTACACTGTTGGGACATAAAGGCACAATGATAGAAAGCACAAAACCTGTAATCGCAGTTGGCGCAATCCGCACAGGCTGCGGAAAAAGCCAGACTTCGCGTAGGATTGCCGAAATTTTAATTGCGGCGGGATTGAAAGTAATCGCAATACGCCACCCGATGCCTTACGGCGATTTGGAGGCGCAAAAAGTACAAAGGTTTGCAAAAATTGAAGATTTGGCGGCGCATAAATGTACCATTGAGGAAATGGAAGAATACGAGCCGCATATTGAACGGGGGAATGTAATCTACGCCGGAGTTGACTATGAGGCGATTTTGAGGGCGGCGGAAAATGACCCCGACGGATGTGACGTAATTTTGTGGGACGGCGGGAACAACGATTTCCCGTTTTATAAGCCTGACTTAATGATAACAGTAGTAGACCCGCATCGACCCGGACATGAATTGGAATACTACCCCGGCGAAGTTACGCTCCGTATGGCTGATGTAGCGGTAATTAACAAAATTGACAGCGCGGACTTTGATAAAATCCTTAAAGTACGTGAAAATATAGAGCTTGTAAATCCGGGTGCAATTGTAGTCGATGCGGCATCGACCTTGAGTGCGGAGAACCCGGCTTTAATTCGCGGCAAACGTGTCCTTGTCGTAGAGGACGGGCCGACTCTTACTCACGGGGAGATGAAAATAGGCGCGGGAGTAGTCGCGGCTAAGAGATTTGGTGCGGCGGAAATTGTCGACCCACGCTCAAGCGCAGTAGGCAAGCTCGCCGAAACATTCAGCATTTACCCCGAAATTGGCAGCCTTTTGCCCGCAATGGGCTACGGCGAAGAGCAAATGCGCGATTTGGCGGCGACAATCGAGAAGGTTGACTGTGACACGGTAGTTATAGCAACTCCGATTGACTTGACACGCGTTATAAAAATTAATAAACCATGCACCCGTGTGGAATACGCCTTGCAGGAAATAGGCAAACCGGATATGGAAGATGTTTTGAAAGATTTTATCACTAAAGCTAAAGCGGGGAAAGAAAAGAGCTGATGCTGACAATCTTAACATTAATACCGATAGCGGCAATTTTGCTATGCCTTATCGTATTTAAGTTGTCGGTGGCTAAATCGGGGGCAATATCTTTGGCACTCGCGCTTATACTTGCAGTGGCTTTTTTCGGGATTACTCACTACGGGATTATGGTTGCTTCGGGCAAAGCGTTATGGCTCGCATTGTTCGTATCGCTGATAGTTTGGAACGCATTGTTTCTGTATCATTTGGTTAGCGATTTCGGCGCGATTGAAGTCATAAATGACGGGCTTATGGCTGTCCTCAAAGACAAGTTTGTGGCATTTGTGTTGCTTTCATGGCTTTTTACGGGGCTTTTGCAGGGGATTGCGGGATTCGGCATACCCTCTGTAATCGTTGCTCCAATCTTGATTGCACTGGGGTTTGAGTCGGTAAAATCGGTATCCGCCTCGCTTTTGGGACACTCATGGGCAGTCACGTTCGGTTCAATGGGTGCGGCTTTCTTTGTAATGCAGGGAATAACAGGTATTCCTGAGGCGGAACTCGGATTCCCCATGTGGGTGTTTAATGTAGTCACCCGCCTGCTTACGGGAATCGGTGTTTGTTGGATTTATAACGGAGCAAAAGGCATAAAAAAAGGCTTGTCATACGTTGTTCCCACTTCTGTAGTCACTGCGGCTGTGCAATACTTTTTAATCCGATTCGGAATGTATTCTGTCACCACGATACTCACGGCGTTGTCGGGAATCGTGTTTATGTTCTTGTTGTATAAGTTTAGGGAAAGATTTAAGAATACTGCAGTTCCGCCCGAACACGGTAACACTGTTGTAAACGGCCGCAAAAGGCTCAGTCTCCCCCAATCTGTATTGCCGTATGTTTTGATATTGATACTGCTTTTGTCGTTTCAATTTATACCGTTAAGTATTCGGCAAAAGGTCTCAATCGCGCCTAATTTCCCCGCAACCGCGACAACACTTGAGGCGGCGCATGAAGTCCCCGCGGCGTTGGGTTATAACCCAATCAGACTGTTTGCTCACCCGGCAATGGTGCTGATTATAGCGGCGGTAGTCGCTTGTATAATCTATAAAAAAACCGGGATTTGGGATTCAAAGACATATTCCGGTAAAGTTAAGGGGGCGGCAGTGAAGACTGTTAAGAAAGGTATTCCCGCAACGCTTGCATTGCTTGCATTCGGGCATACCTCCCTTATTATGATGGATTCGGGAATGATGCTCATTCTCGCGAAGTCAATCGCCCGCTTAACCGGAAATTTTTACCCCTTTGCCGCACCGTTCATCGGCACACTGGCAACTTTTTTGACCGGGAATAACACCAACTCCAATGTAATGTTCGGCGAGTTTCAATACTCTGTTGCGCAGGAATTAGGGTTAAGCGGGGCGGTAATGTCGGGAGCGCAGTCGATTGCGGGCGGCTTAGGATGCGCAATCGCCTCAACGCTTGTGTTGATGGCGGCATTGGCGACTAAGCAAACCGATAAAGTCTCGGTTATTCTGAAAAAACTGATTCCGCTTGTTATGATAATAGTGGCTGTAATGGGGATAGTAAATTATATATTGATTCATAATTACTAAAAATGGAAACCGGTTTTTTATGGCACAAATGTGCAGAAAGGACAAGGGTAAAAATGAGGAGAAGAGAAATTAAGAAAGTCCTTGTGGCAAACAGGGGTGAAATTGCGATTAGGATATTCAGAGCGTGCAGCGATATGAACTTGAAAAGTGTTGCGATTTACTCAAAGGAGGACAAGTATACGCTTTTTCGCACCAAAGCGGACGAAGCGTATCAGCTTGATGAAACAAAATCGCCGCTCGGCGCGTATTTGGACATTCACGGTATAATCAGCCTTGCGAAAAGCAAAAACGTCGATGCAATCCACCCCGGATACGGGTTCTTGTCGGAAAATGCCGCATTTGCCAAAGCTTGCGAAGATGCGGGAATTATATTTATAGGCCCGCCGTCGGAAGTGCTTGCAAACATGGGTGACAAGATTGCGGCAAAAAAAGTCGCGATTGATGCGGGAGTCCCCGTTATACAAGGCACGGAGAATCCGCTTACTTCCCTTGAAGAAGCTAAGGAGTATGCAGAAAAATTCGGTTATCCTGTCATACTTAAAGCGGCGGCGGGCGGCGGCGGAAAGGGAATGCGCCTGATTACAAAGCCGGAAGAAATGGATTCGGCGTTTGAGATGACACAAAGTGAAGCACTCAAAGCGTTTGGAAGCGCGGATGTATTCTTAGAAAAATTCCTCGAAGAACCTAAGCACATTGAAGTCCAAATTTTAGCCGATGCCCACGGGAATACTGTTCACCTTTTCGAGAGGGATTGCTCGGTGCAAAGGCGATACCAAAAGGTGGTTGAAATAGCCCCGGCTTTTACTGTTTCGGACAAAAAACGCGCCGAAATCCATTCCGATGCGATAAAAATCGCAAAGGCGGTAAACTATGTCAACGCGGGGACTGTTGAGTTCCTTACAGACAAATACGACAATCACTATTTTATAGAAACAAACCCGCGTGTTCAGGTTGAGCATACTATTACCGAAATGGTGACGGGAGTTGATATAGTTCAGTCACAAATTGCAATTGCAATGGGGTGCAAACTGTCCGACCCGGAAATAGGCATTGAGAGTCAGGGCGATGTTCGTTTGAGCGGTTGCTCAATCCAAAGCCGTGTCACGACTGAAGACCCGTCAAAAAATTTCGCACCGGATACAGGCAAAATCGAAGCTTATCAGTCGAGCGGCGGATTCGGCGTTCGGCTTGACGCGGGCAATGCGTTTACCGGCGCGGTTATCACACCGTATTATGACAGCCTGTTGGTTAAAGTCATAACAGTCGGGCGAAATTTTGAGGAATCTCGGCGAAAAATGTTACGCGCTTTGCGTGAAATACGTGTACGCGGCGTTAAAACCAATATTCCTTTTATGAGCAATGTGCTGACTAATGAACTGTTTGTGCAGGGCAAGTGCCACACTAAATTCATTGATGAAACTCCGTCACTGTTTGAATTTAAGGGTTCGGGCGACCGTGCTGGAAAAGCGTTGACATATATCGGGCAGACTACCTTGAATAATCCCGACATCGAAAGAAAACCTGTATTTGATTTGCCGCGTATTCCCGCCGAAAAGACCGCTTTGCCGCCGAAAGAGGGGTTAAAGCAAATCCTTGACAGGGAGGGGGCAGAAGGCTTCTCAAAATGGGTGCTTAACCAAAAAAAGCTCCTGATTACAGATACTACAATGCGCGATGCGCAACAATCCTTGATTGCTACCCGTATGAGAACCCGCGACATGGTTGCAATTGCAAGTGCAACCTCTCATATATTGGGGGACTGTTTCTCGCTTGAAATGTGGGGCGGCGCGACATTTGACACCGCATACAGATTCCTTAAAGAGTCCCCGTGGGAACGTCTCGACATCCTGCGGCAAAGAATTCCCAATATCCCTTTCCAAATGCTGTTTCGCGGGGCAAATGCAGTGGGTTATTCAAGCTACCCCGATAACCTTATTAAAGCGTTTATTAAAGAAGCGGCAAGCTCGGGTATTGATATATTCCGTGTGTTTGATTCGCTCAACTGGTTGCCTAATATGGAATACGCAATCGAGGAAATAATCAAGACAGGCAAGGTTGCCAATGTGACTATTTGCTACACGGGGAATGTTCTTGAAGACGAACGCGATAAATATGACTTGAAGTATTATGTTGAACTCGCCGGGGAAATACAAAAGCGTGGCGCGCATATTCTTACTCTTAAAGATATGTCGGGATTACTGCGTCCGTATGCGGCAAAGAAGTTGATTCGCGCATTAAAGGACAGCATTGATATTCCCATTCACCTGCATACCCACGACACAAGCGGCAACCAAATCGCCGCCTATATAATGGCGAGCGAGGAGGGGGTTGACATAGTGGACACCGCTATTTCCTCGATGAGTTCCTTAACGAGTCAACCATCGATGAACTCGCTTGTTACCGCACTTGAAGGCACAGAACGCGATACAGGTTTTAATCAGCATGAATTGCAAAAGCTGTCAGATTATTGGGCGGATGTGCGTCCTTATTATTCCGGATTTGAGGGGGATATTAAAACGCCCGAAACTGAAATTTATCAGCTTGAAATCCCCGGAGGACAGTATACAAACCTCAAGTCACAGGTAACCGGATTGGGTCTCGGCGACCGATTTGACGAAGTAAAACAAAAATATATTGAGGCGAACCAACTCCTCGGCGATATAGTAAAAGTCACCCCGTCATCAAAAATGGTGGGCGACTTGGCAATATTCATGGTGCAAAATGAACTGGATGCCGACAACATTGTGAAGCGGATTGAGGCGGGATTAGCCGTCCCCGATTCGGTAGTGAGCTACTTTAAGGGGTTAATGGGGCAACCGTCATTCGGATTCCCCGCCGATTTGCAAAAAGCTGTGCTGAGAGGGAAAAAGCCGTTCACAAACCGCCCCGGAGTAGAATTAGAGCAGGTTGATTTTGAACAGGTAAAAGCAGAACTCAAGAAAATCACTGCCGAGCCGACTGACAGAGACGCGATCAGTTGGTGCTTATACCCCAAAGTCTTTAAGGAATTTGTGAAAAACCGCGAGGAGTGGGGCGATATAAGCAGAATGGCATCTCACATCTACTTTATGGGAATGTCGCGCGGGGAGTCAACCGAGATTACAACCAGAGAGGGTAAAACCCACATGGTTAAATATGTCGGTTTGGGCGAAATTAACGATGACGGAACTCGCACAATGCAGTTTGAACTGAACGGCGCACGCAGGGATGTCAAGGTAAAAATCCCCAAAAGTGCGGCAGGGGTTGAAACCCCCGGCGTAAGCACGGTATATGCCGATATTGACAACCAAAAGCACGTTGGTTCGAGCATTCCGGGCGGGGTATCAAAGGTGTTTATCAAAAAAGGCGACACAGTGGAGGTTAATCAGCCGTTATTTACTATTGAGGCGATGAAAATGGAAACAGGAGTAACCGCAATGACCTCCGGCGTTGTAGAAGATGTTTTGGTTAAGGAAGGGCAATTGGTTAAATCGGGTGAACTGTTGGCTGTTTTGAAATAATAACAAGTGCTGCTAAATCGGCGAAAAATTCGCCGATTTAGCAGTGCGTTTGCTTGTGAAGACAGGTTCTAAGCTGCAAGCTCAAATCCAATGCCTTGACAGAATGGCTCAACGCGCCTAAGCTTATTATATCAATCCCGGTTTCGGCAGTTTCGCGAATGTTTTGAAGGGTTATGTTACCGCTCGCTTCAAGCTTTGCGCGAGCTGCCGTAATTTTTACAGCCTCCCTCATCATGTCAGTGTTCATGTTGTCGAGCATGATAACGTCCGCCCCCGCGTCAATCGCTTCACGCAGTTGCTCAAAATCGCGTACCTCTGCTTCAATTACAACCATATGACCGACACGCTCACGCAATGTCTTTATTGCCGTGGAAACAGAGCCGCCGAAAAAATCCGCATGGTTGTCCTTAATCATTGCCGCGGACGTGAGATTAAATCGATGGTTGCACCCTCCCCCGCAGAGGACTGCGTATTTTTGCAATACGCGCAACCCCGGGAGTGTTTTGCGTGTGTCGGTGATTTGAACACCTGTGCCACTTACCGCTTCGACACAATGCTGAGTATAGGTCGCAATGCCGCTCATGTGCTGTAAAAAATTCAAAGCGGTTCGCTCTGCTTTGAGTATAGCGGCGGCAGATGCTTTAATTTCTGCGATTTTATCGCCTTTTTTAAAGCTTTGCCCGTCATTCATGTGGGTTAATTCCGCCGTTGAGTCAAGCAACCGAAATACTCGCGATGCGATGCCAATTCCCGCAAGTACTCCGTCTTCTTTGGCGATAATACGCGCTTCCCCGCGGCTTCCCGCCTGGATGAGCAAATCCGTGGTAACGTCAATATAATTAATGTCTTCTTTAAGCGCGTTTTTGATTAAATCATCTGTATAGTAATCAGGCAATTCCGGTAACATCATTTTGAGCATTCCGCCCCACCCTCTTTCATAACTTCTTTCAAGACTAAATACGCAATTGTTGCAAGTGACTTTGTTTCCACAAAATCGGGTGTAATTTTGAAATTGCCCGTCTCAAGCAATTCCTTGATTTCTGTTATTCGCCGGAGACCCTTTTTCGTTTCGTCATAATCGGGAACAACAAAAAAAGATTTTTGCATAATCCGCCTGATTTCCGAACACAATCCTACAGGCGAGTCCTCTTCGGAAGGGGCAGTTCTTTCAATGCTTGTCGACTCTGCGGAATATGAGCAATGGGGCAGACTCTTGTTAATGTCCTCTGCCGCCAGTCTGCTGAACACCAATACCTCTAATAAAGAGTTGCTTGCAAGGCGGTTAATTCCGTGTACTCCCGTGAATGCGCATTCGCCGACTGCGTAAAGCCCCTTAATGTTGGTTCTGCCCGCGCTGTCCGTTGTAATCCCCCCCATTAAATAGTGCTGTGACGGGTAAATCGGGACAGGTTCTTTTGTAAAGTCACAGCCTTTTTTGAGAAGTTTCTCGTAAATCATCGGGAATCTCCCCTTAACAAATTCGGAATCTAAATGGGAAATGTCAAGGTAAAAGCGGTTACTGCCTGTCCTTTTCGCCTCCGCAATTATGCTCTGCGCCACTACATCGCGGGGGGCAAGCTCATCAGTAAACCGCTCCATATTTTTGTTGTAAAGATACGCACCCTCCCCCCTTGCCGCCTCTGTTATCAAGAATACTTCACCCTTGCTTCCTTCATTGTCGGCGGGGAACGCAACGGCAGTCGGGTGAAACTGAATAAGGTTCATTTTCTCAATTTTCGCACCCAAATTAAACGCAAACTGTATGCCGTCGCCGGTTGAAATTGCGGAATTTGTTGTAAATTCATATACTCTTCCGATTCCGCCTGTCGCTATTATAACATTGCAGGCGGACGCATACAGCCTTGAATCGGCATCAATTTCCGCAAAAAAAGCTCCCCCCCGTTTCTCGATATGTAATAAATGCGCCTGTTCAACGCATTCAACATTTGATAAAGACTTTACTTTTTTGATTAAAGTCGTTACGATTTCATAACCTGTGCTGTCTTTATGGTGTACAATCCTGTTGCGGGAGTGTCCCCCCTCAAGTGACAACGCAAGCGTTCCGTCGGGATTCCTGTCAAAGTTGACACCGAGACGGATTAACTCCTCAATGTTTTTCTCGCCCTGCTCAACTAAAATCCTTAAATTTTCAATGTTGTTTTCATATCCTCCGGCGGCTAATGTGTCATTTATATGGGTTTCGTGATTGTCGCTTTCTTTGTCTAAAACGGTGGAAATTCCCCCTTGCGCCAACGCGGAATTGCAAAGCGTAAGCTCTTTTTTTGATAAAAGGAGAACTTTTAAGCCCGCATTGAGGTTAATTGCGGCATACAGCCCGGCAACTCCCGCGCCTATTATTATAACATCGTATTTAATAAACAAATTTACTCACCACGTTTCTTTTTTCACACTTTTCAACGCTATTATACCATGATAATTGTCAATTGTCAAGGCTGCGTTTTTGAATTTATTGAAAGTAAGGGTGTAATACCCCGCCCCTCCGGGGCGGCTCTCTCGCCCGCAGGCGAGGGGTGCAGGGCTTGCCCTGCGGTGTTACCTTACATTACCCTCTGTCATTCGGAACTTTCAAGCCGCGTTTGCCGAGCATTTTAGTTTGAGCAGACCCGTCACCGAAGCCGATGTCCCTTTGAGCGATTTTTCGGACTGCTTCAATAAGTGTATCTACATCATTGTCATCGGTGTAAATACCGAAGCTCACACGAACCATGCCGTCATGGAGACAATCCCTCTTGAGCAAACGCCTCACATACGGATGCGCGCAAAACTTCCTGTGGCGGACTGAAATCGCGCTTTCTCCCGCGAGGGATTCTGCTACATCAGTGTCCGAAAGTCTGCCGATGTTGAACACGACAATGCCTACCCTGTCGCTGTAATTATCGTTATCGCCGTAAAGTTTCACGCTCGGAATTTTCCTTAGGGCATCAATAGTCTTTTTCATGAGTTTTTGCTCATGTTCTTCTATATAATCAAAGCCTATGTCTTTCAGAGTTTCCATGGCTTTCAGCATACCCACCACTCCGGGGTAATTCGGTGAACCTGCCTCATAAAGCTCGGGAGGAATGGTAAAGTCCACGTTACAGTCGTAGACGGCATCGACCATGCCCCCGCCGTAAAACCGCGGTATATGCTTGTCGAGAATGTCCGTAAGCCCGATAATCGCCCCGCCGCCAAATGGTGAATATATTTTATGCGCCGAAAACACAAAAAAGTCAATATTTTCGTCATGCGTTTTTCCGAGCATATTAAATTCACGATGTGCCGCAATTTGAGCCCCGTCGACAATAATTTTCGCGCCGTAAGCGTGTACGATTTTTGCAATTCTATGGACATCATTAACATAGCCCGTTACGTTTGAGGCGGCAGTAACCGCAACGTATTTCACATCCCTGTTTTTATGCAGAAGTCTCTTTAAATCTTCAATTCTGAGCCGCCCTTTTTCATCAACTTCGGCGAAGAATACCCGTTCAACTCCAACGCGTTCGCGCCACGGTAAATCGTTGGCGTGGTGTTCCATACGGGTGCTGATAACCGTGAATCCCTCACAGTTGCTGTTATGCTCCGACAGCAACGCAGAAGCGAGCTTGTTTAGTCCGTCGGTTGTGTTGTTAGTGTAAACAACGGTGTACTCTCGGTTGTCGGCATCTAATCCGACAAATTCCTTGACTTTTCGGCGACCTTCCTCATAGATTCTGCCGGAATAGGCAGATTTCTGCCCGGTGCCTCGCCCGATTGAGCCGTATCGGCACATCTGAGCCTGTATCTCACACAGGACATCCTTGAACGGCGGAGTTGTTGCGGCGTTATCAAGGTTGATAGCCGGAACTTTGCGGCCGTTTTCAAGCTCAACAAGGGTGTCCAATCCGTATATCATCTCACGGATTTCTTCGGGTGTGAATTGTGAATCAAGCATTATAGTTACCTCCAACTTATTTGTAAATATGCAGTTTTCGACATTATATGATTGTGGGGTGGTTATTGTGCTTGAGACAAAAAAAGTCGGGCTTGGTTTTTGCATAACCAAATCTTTTTGTCTTTGTCAATAGTTTTTAGAAAAATATTTTCCAATTTGTACAAAAAGACTTGACAAAACAAATAAAAATTTGTTATAATTACCATGTTATACAGTTCAATTAACAAAAATTTTTTTAAAAATTTTTAAATAATTGTAGATTTTTCACAAAAAGTATAGTATAATTGAGCTTGTATTGTTAGTATTGACCAATTCCCGGTGAACAGGGAAACAAATTTTATAGCACGTTTGTGCAGAAAGGGCATGGGTAAAACTATGAAATCTTACAAAGGCAAAAACATAAGGAATATCGCTATGGCAGGGCATGGCGGAAGCGGTAAGACCACTTTGGCGGAAGCACTTTTATTTAAGAGCGGAGGTTGTGACAGAATGGGTAAGACCACCGAAGGGAACACAGTCTGCGACCACGACCCGGAAGAAATCAAGAGGAAAATCTCGCTGAACACTTCACTTGCTTATACCGAGTGGAAATCTAACAAGATTAACATCATCGACACTCCGGGTCAGTTTGACTTTATCGGAGGAATGTCCGAAGGTGTCCGCGCTGCCGAAACGGTAGTAATCGCTCTTACGGCTAAAGACGGTGTTCAAGTCGGGACAATTAAGGCATATAACGAAGCCGTGAAACAAGGGAAGGGCAGGGTGTTCGTTGTTACCAAAAATGACGAAGATAATGCCGACTTTGCCAAAACTTTACAGGGGCTGAAAGAGAAATTCGGGGGAGTTGTCTGCGAATTTTCGGACCGGGCGGGTCTTTCCGAGTTGATTGCGGAAACGGACGAGGCGCTTATGGAAAAATTCTTCGGCGGCGAAGAATTTACCGATGAGGAATTTTCAAAAGGGTTACGCGCCGGGATTGCGAGCGGTGTAATCGCGCCTGTAATTGCTGTTACTGCATTTTCGGGCGATGGAATCGAAGCATTGCTTGATTTAATCGTGAATGCGTTCCCGTCGCCGATTGATGTAGAGGGTGAACCGACTGCGGACGGTAAAAAAGTCAAGTACGACGAATCCTCGCCGCTATCGTCATTTGTGTTTAAAACGATTGCAGACCCGTTTGTCGGGAAAATGAGCTTTGTTAAAATTGTTACCGGTTCGCTTAATTCAAAAACCGAGCCGACCAACTCAAGGACGGGCGAAGTAGAACGATTCGGCAAATTGCTCGCAATTAAAGGCAAAAAACAAGAAGATTTAGCTGAGGCGTTTGCGGGGGATATAGTAACTATTACAAAACTGTCGGCGACTACCGGGGATGCACTCTGCCAAAGCGGGAAGACTGTCGAGTTTGCGCAGATTGAGTTCCCTGTGGCTTGTTTCTTCCAAGCTATTTCCGCAAAAGGGAAAGGCGATGAAGCTAAGATAAGCGGCGCGATTCAAAAAATATTAGAAGAAGACAAGGTTTTGAGCTATGTCAACAATTCCGAAACACGTCAGCGTGTTATAGGGGGATTGGGCGACCAGCACCTTGATGTTACCGTGAATAAAATGAAAACCAAATTCGGCGTTGATGTTGAATTAAAGCCGCCTGTAATTGCGTACAGGGAGACAATTCGCAAGAAAGTCACCAATATAGAGGGTAAGCATAAAAAACAATCCGGCGGCGCAGGTCAATTCGGCGTTGTAATCATGGAGTTTGAGCCGCATGGTGAAGACGAGCTGATTTTCCAAGAAAGAGTAGTGGGCGGCAGTGTACCCAAGCAATTCTTCCCCGCAGTTGAAAAAGGCTTAAAAGAAAGTGTACTTCACGGAGTTGTCGCGGGTTATCCCGTGGTGCGACTGAAGGCAACATTGGTTGACGGGAAATATCACCCGGTTGACAGTAAAGAGGTTGCGTTTGTCCAAGCGGCGCGGTTAGCATTTAAGGCGGGAATGAAGGAGGCTACCCCATGCTTGCTTGAGCCTATTCTCGCTCTCAAGATTTTTGTCGGAAACGAGAACACCGGTGATGTTATGGGGATTGTAAACAAGCGGCGCGGCTCCGTTTTAGGCACAAATCCGGTTGGGAACAATATGACACAAATTGATGCGGAAATGCCGCAAGCGGAAACAACCGACTTCGCACTCGTCATTTTGCAGATGACCAAAGGTCTGGGAAGTTTTACTCAAGAATTTTCAAGGTATCAAGAGCTTCCCCAAATGCTTGAGGCAGAGGTTATTGCAAACGCACCTAAGTACAGCCATGATGAATAATATAATAAAAATAAGAAAGGAACAGTGTAAAAGTGAGCAAAAGCAGCAAAAGAAATAAAGCGTTGCGCAGGGAGGCGGCGTTAAAAAAATCTAGGCGCAATAAAATACTGATTGTGCTTGCCTGTCTGTTGGTGGCGGCGGGAATAGTCGCCTTTATATTTATTCAAAACGCAGTAAGAGGCAAAGCGGAAATATACAGCGCGGGCGGGCAATCGGTTCATTTGTACGAAAACGGAAACTTCACCGCCAATATGTCCCACGGAGCGAACAAAAAAGGCACATACACAAAATCCTCCGAGGATGCCGAAGGAAGAGTAAGCGTTTATTTCAAAGTCGCAAACAGCACTGTAGAAGGCGTGATTGAAGATGGACGTTTGAGTCTGCCGACTGAATGGGACGATGGCCACGGACACGGAAGCGTGTTGACTAAAACTAATTAGACTAAACAAACCGGCACTGCTGTGAAGTAGTGCCGGTGAAAAGGTACTTAGAACCTGTCTTTAAATCAAGAAAGGAACGTGGTGAACCGCGATTTTCACTGTTCGGCTACGTCAAGCAAAGCTTGCTCTTGGTAGCTTTGGTGCGTTCGGTAAACCACACATGGTGTGTTACATGAAAAAAACACTAAGCATACTCCTAATCACAGCAATACTTGTATCTTCTATACCGCTCACTGTTTCGGGGGCATCCGCGCCGACAAAACAATATGTCTTGTTCGCCGCGGGGGAAAATGCGTTACAACTGAACACAACCGAGACAACTATAGTCGGTAATGTGTATACGGGCGGCGATTTAAACGCATATAGTATAGTCGATATTGACGGCAAAGCTGAGGCAGTCGGGCGGCTCAAAAAACACGAAAATAATACCTTTAATGCGGTTCGCTTTATCGGTGGGCAACCGTATGAAACCGTCGGGATTAATGCGGAAACCGGCGAAGCGGAAATTATTACCGAGTATTCCCGCGGGAGCGAGCCACGTGAATACCCGCATTTTACCGAGGCTGTCGCGGATTCGCTCGGCGATGACTTTGTGACACATCAATGGTGGCAGACTTACAGCGGCACTAATGTCGCCAACAATGCCCCTGTTTATGCGCAAAGCGGGCTGCAATTCACCGGGAATACCATCACCCTGCAGGATACGATTATTTCCGAAAATCACCTGCTTATAAGTGCCTCAAACGCGCTTACTACTGTGAAAAA
Organism: Oscillospiraceae bacterium; assembly: GCA_009777415.1. GTDB lineage: Bacteria > Bacillota > Clostridia > Oscillospirales > Ruminococcaceae > Ruminiclostridium_E. The sequence continues at coordinate 4,422 of WRLX01000005.1, read as the reverse complement.
CGGGGAAGTCAACCTGCTCGTCAAAAACGGCAATATCGGTATTCATGTCGAAAGCATGGCTCTAAACGGTATAATTTACGCGCCGAACGGCACTGTGCAAATTACGGGCACAAATATCAACATAAACGGCGTGATTATTGCGAAAGAAATTTTAATCAGTGCGACGAATTTTGCGATTAGTGAAAACCCCGATTTATCCCTTGCCGAACACATTTTAAGCGGGATTGTCGAACCCGAACCCGCCGAATTTGACGTTTACGGCAACCTGTTTTACACCAACAGGGGCGACTCCGTCATAATCGAGGGGTTGGCGAATCCGAACATTAAAAATGTCGTAATTCCCGATAAAATAGGCGGATTCCAAGTTATGGAAATTGCGGCGGGCGCGTTTATGGACACATCGATTACGTCTGTAACGCTCCCCGAAAGTCTTAGGTTTATCGGAAAATTTGCGTTTTCGGGGGCTACTGAACTTGCCGAGATAACGATTCCCGCCGGTGTCACGAGCATAGGTGACGCGGCGTTTGAAAGCTCCGGGATTTCGTCCGTCACTTTTGTTGCGGGCGATGATGAGGAGGGGTTGAGCATAGGCATGGCGGCGTTTGCGGGGTGTGCCGCGCTTACTTCAATTGCGCTTCCCGATAGGGTTTTGGAGGTTGGGGCTTATGGGTTTACTCGCTCCGGGCTTGTATCGGTGGAGATTGGTGCGGGGATTACGAGCATTCCTGCGGGCGTTTTTGAGGATTGTGAGGGGCTTGTGGACGTTATAATTCCCGATAATGTTGAGCGTATCGGCGATTTGGCGTTTGCGAATTGTGTCAACCTTGGTGAGATTGATTTGCCTGATGGGGCGGTTGTTAGTGAGACGGCGTTTTATATAGCCGATACGTCAATGCCCACCATAAGTGCTGAAATTTGCACAACAGAAAGGAAGGTTAAGTACTATAATGACCAGGATATTAACGATAATTTTAGATATGATTTCGTTGTAACAGGTGGCATCAATGATATTAAGGGCAATCTTGAATTGCCACCTCACCCATCCCCATTTTTAGCTGAATATGTGTTTGTATACAAGAGAGACCAAGAAAAACTCAGTATCAGCGGTTTTTTAGGAGACATATGGGGAGCAGGTAATTTACTCGCAACGCAAGACTATGTTTCGGGTGCATCAAACATTCGGGTAACCGGAGACCAAGTGAGTTATTTTGGATGGTGTGAGCGTGGTTGTGGCGCAATGTGTGTACCTGCCGAATCGTGTTCTTTGGGTCATTTATGGGGCGAGTGGGAAACGACAACTGCCGCCGCTTGCTATACCGATGGATTGCAGATAAGATTTTGCTCACATTATAGCTGTACGACTACTGATACACGCCCGATAGAAAAGGGACACATTTGGCTATCATGGAGAATAGATATTTATGAAACTTGTGATGCCGATGGGATAGAAATAAGGAATTGCTTCCGTCTAAGCTGCGATGAATACGAAACGCGTCCGATTGATGCTATGGGGCATTTATGGGGAATAAATTGGACGGTGACAGTCGCCGCAACTTGCACCACGGACGGTGTGGAATCAAGAGTTTGCTTACGTCAGCGATGCACGGACATTGATACACAGGCTATCTCGGCGTTCGGTCATTCATGGGGCGACAATTGGGAAACAACAAGACTCCCTACCGTGGATATGCCGGGGATTCAAACAAGAAAATGCATGGTTGAGGATTGTTATGAGATACAAACAAGCGAGATACCAATGTTGGGTCACCCTTGCTCGGAAGGGCATTTATGGGGAGAACCGGAAATCGAACCCGCTTCTTGCTCAACACCAGGCGAGAGCGTAAGAATTTGCAATCGTTGCGATGAATTTGAACCCCCGACTACAATTCCCCCGTTGGGTCATGATTGGGGGGCATGGGTGGAAACGCTTGCAACTTGCGAAGAACAGGGAGAACGATTCAGCGTTTGTTTGCGATGTGAACAAAAAGACATCCTCGCAGTCTACCCCGAATTAGGTCACGACATGGACTATTTGGAAGTGGTGGAATTTCCAACTTGCTTTGAAGAAGGCGTAATGAAAGTCAGTTGCACCCGCTGTGCCGAGTTTGAATTACAACCTATTGACAAAGCACAACACGTTTGGCGGTTTACAAACCTTACAAGGTATGCGGTTAAAAACGAACCGGGAGAGCTTGGGCGAGAGTGTAATAACTGCGATGCAAAATCCACAGTCGCTTACTATGGTTATAAATTGGGCGATATTGACGGAAATGCAAAACTTGACATTTTTGACGTTCTTGAAATACTAAAGTATATCACCAAATTCCGGAATGCCATACAGTATTGCTGTGATTTGTACAACTGCCCATTGCCAAATCACGCACCATGGGTTGCTTCATTAATTACACCGCGTTCACAAACGATTGTTGGTGAACCTACAATTTTCGATGTGTTGGAAATTTTGAAGTTTATTGTAGGTATGCCGAGCGAGCCGCTCGACCCGATTTGGTTGTTGTCCCCCTATGTGGGGTGGCAACAACCGGGGGGTGAGTCGATATGAAAAAATTTATATCTATTTTAATTAGTTTTACGACTATAATTTCAACAATGCCGATTCTGCCTAAGATATCAGCGGTAGTTTTGCTACTTGAACGCCATGACATAACAAATGAAAAGCTTGCAGAAATGGTGGAGTGCGGAGAAATCCCACTGGATACTATTCTATTAGCTTTAGAAAGCGATGGGATCACAGACTTTTCTCCTCTCGCCAATCTCGAACGACTAAGCGCATTAATTTTAATGAGCAATCGACTCAACAACCTTACGCCTTTAAGTGAATTTTCGGGATTGACAAGGTTGACTTTAGTGGGCAACCAAATCAGCGACCTTACTCCTATAAGCAACCTTACAGAATTACAAACACTATCTTTGTCCGGCAATCAAATCAGCGACCTTTCGCCTATAAGCGGATTGCCTTTGCATACATTAAGTTTGTTCTACAACCACCAAATTAGAGATTTTACCCCGCTTAAATCTTTGCCGAATTTGCGAATTATGGATTTGATTAATGACACTACTATAAGTTTTGAACAAATAAAAGCCCTCCAAAAAGAGCTACCGGACTGCGAAATCCGCCACAATGCAAAACCTACACCCGGTCACGTCCTCGGCAACTTGGATATTACTATTTTTGACGCGCTTGAGATTTTGAAGTATATAGTAGGGATTGATAATGCGATTGATAACGATGCAATGGCGTTGGAAGCGGCGTTGATTGTGAGCGATGATGTTCCCGGGATTTTCGATGTGTTGGAGGTGTTGAAGTATTTGGTTGGGATGGATGGGGTGTTGAAGGAGCATTATACCCCGAAAGGACAAGAAGGTTATGAATAAACTCATGTCAGTGTTTTTTGCAGTTACGTTTACAATTACAATATTACCAAATGTTGCAATGTTCGCAGAAGAAGTGCGTGTTACTATAAGGAGTGGCGGAATAACAAATGAGCAACTCGCTGAAATGGTGGCAAACGGTGAAATACCATACAATGTTACTCACTTAGATTTAAGCGGGGATTGGACATTAGATAGCGGTAATTTCACTATTAACGGCAAAATCAGCGACATTACCCCTTTAAGAGATTTAACGAATTTGCGGGAATTGGATCTGTCGTTCAACCAAATCAGCGACCTTTCACCATTGTATAGGTTGACGAATTTGCGGAGCTTGCATTTGAAATTTAACCAAATCAGTGATATATCGCCTTTATGTATGATGTTCCGCTTAGAATATTTGGATTTAAACACAAACCCGCTCAGAGATATTTCGCCTTTGTATGATAGATTACCGGGGTTAGTAAATTTGCAAACATTGAGTTTATTGATTACCCCAATCACCTACGAACAAATAAAAGCCCTCCAAAAAGAACTGCCGGACTTACGAATCTACCACAATGCAAGACCTACACCCGGTCATGTCCTCGGCAACTTGGATATTACTATTTTTGACGCGCTTGAGATTTTGAAGTATATAGTAGGGATTGATAATGTGATTGATAACGATGCAATGGCGTTGGAAGCGGCGTTGATTGTGAGCGATGATGTTCCGGGGATTTTCGATGTGTTGGAGATACTCAAATTTTTGGTTGGGATTGATGGAATATTAAAAGAGCTTTACAGCCAATAGAAGAGGAGGGGTTATGAAGAAACTAATATTAATTATTATGATTGTTGTGCTTTTTGTTGCAACGCTATCAATTGTTGCAACGCTATCAACGAGTGCGTTTGGACCGAATTCGTTTATACGGCATGATATAACCAATGAGCAGCTTGTTGAAATGGTGGAGAACAATGAAATATCGCAATGTCTTACATGGATGATGTTAAGCGGCAGTGAATTCACAGATGCTACACCTTTGGCTATGC
>WRLX01000004.1 GCA_009777415.1 Oscillospiraceae bacterium | reverse complement strand
AGACGGTAGACTTTTATCAACCGTACACAACTCTTAACAGGGCGAAAAACGGACACTCTATAAGCAATAAGTCCATTGTGTTTTTGGGCAAGCGGTTAGGGAGGGATGTTCGAGTCAGCAAATATGCCGACCATGTAGATTATTCCGAGACAATGACTATTCCGAGGGTATTAGGGTTTCCGATGCCGTTTCGCGTTTTGAGCCAGCATTATGTCTTTCATGACCGAGTTGACGTGACAGACTCGGCGGCGGACGCGCGGGAAAAACTCGATAAACAAATTGAGTTGTATGAGGCGAATTTTTTAAAGGAGGCTGAAATTATTGAAAAACAGGCGGAATATTTCCCCGATGATAACGGCATAGGGGGACTTGTGCGGTACGTGTTCCATGTGGATGCGGCTGTGAAGGTTGAGATTGCGAATATTGCGAATTAATATGAATAATTAACAGTTGACATTGATAATTATATATGCTATACTTAAATCATGAAAACTGAAAAAGCTCAAAAGCTCATCACTCCGGACAAGCCCGAACAGGTTCGTGAAGTGTTCGGTGACTTTGACGGGAATATAAAAATTATCCAAAATAAGTTCAATGTGACTGTGACGGGCAGAAACGGCGATATTAAAATTATCGGCGAAGACGATGAGTCGGTTGGTTCGGCATTGCGTGCCATTGAGAGCATGATTGAAATTGCGGCAAGCGGCGAAGCTTTAAGTGAGCAGATTGTCCGCTATATTGTTGACTCTATCGGGGAAGGGCGGGGCGAATCCCTCAAGGAGCTTTCGGCAAGCGCGGGCGATTGTGTTTGTGTCACATTTACGGGAAAACCTGTCCGCCCCAAAACAGTCGGGCAAAAACGATATGTTGAAAAAATTGCAAAAAATACAATTGTCTTCGGAGTAGGCCCTGCCGGGACGGGCAAAACCTACCTTGCGGTCGCAAAGGCTGTCCGCGCGTTCAAAGCTAAGGAGGTTCAGCGGATTATTTTAACCCGCCCCGCAGTCGAGGCAGGAGAAAAGCTCGGATTTTTACCGGGAGATTTGCAAAATAAGGTTGACCCCTATCTTCGGCCGCTCTATGACGCGCTGTTCGATATGATGGGGGCGGAAGCATTTAACAAAAATATGGAACGCGGCACGATTGAAGTCGCACCCCTTGCTTATATGAGAGGGCGAACTCTCGACGACAGCTTTATAATACTTGACGAGGCGCAAAACACAACTCCCGAGCAGATGAAAATGTTTTTGACGAGATTGGGGTTCAACAGCAAAATGGTAATCACGGGCGATATTACGCAGATTGATTTACCCGATAAAAAACGCTCCGGCTTGGTGGAAGCGGTTACCGTTCTTGAGGGAATCGCCGACACCGCAATTTGTTATTTCACACACAGGGACGTAGTGCGGCATAAATTAGTGCAGGAAATAGTAAAAGCATATGAGCGGCACAGCAAGCCGTCTAAGGCAAATAAGACGGAAGTCAAGCGATTTTATAAACTGAGGTCTGTGCAGAAGGGAAAAGGGTAAAGTTTGAAAAACAAGAAAGGAATAACCGCCATGCCGCAAATTTCATTGTGTTTTGTGCGAGGTGGGGCGGCATGGTCATAAAAATGGTGAATTTTAAGCTTTTCTATGACGATAAGGTAAAATCGGGGTTGAATTTCCGCCCACTTGCCTACAAAACCTGTTGTAAGGTTTTACAGCATGAGAAATACCCCTATGTATCGGAAGCGTCGATGACTCTCGTATCGGATGAGGACATACGCACGCTTAACAAACAGTACAGAAAAATTGACAGTTCTACCGATGTGTTGTCATTCTTGATGGGCGAGCCTAATTATGAGGACAAGTCGGTAGTGCTTGGAGATGTCATTATTTCGGTACCCACGGCTGTCAGACAGGCTAACCAATACGGGCATTCACTTGAGCGGGAAATGGCGTTTTTGACTGTACACGGAATGTTGCATCTTCTCGGCTACGACCATATTAACAAATCCGATGAGCAAATCATGTTCGCAAAACAAGAACAGATTTTGCAGAAACTCGGTATAATAAGATGAGCATAAAATTAGATGATTTTTACAACCTGAGAAAAAGCTTTGCCCATGCGTTCAGAGGGATTGTGTTTTGTATTCGGTATGAGCGTAATATGCGGATTCATATTGTCATGACCGGATACGTAATGTTTGCGGCTTTGCAGTTTTATGAGCTTCCTCGGGCGGAGTTGGTGCTTTTGATTTTGACCTGTGTTTCTGTTATGTCGCTTGAAATAATCAATACGGCTATTGAAGTATTGACCGATAAAGCATCGCCCGAATATTCGGCGTTGGCAAAAGCGGCTAAAGATGCGGCGGCGGGTGCGGTATTGCTGTCATCGTTGGCTTCGATTGCAATAGGTGTCGTGTTGCTTTGGGACATAGGCAAATTTGGTGAAATAGCATCGTTTTTCGGGGCAAGCCTGTATGCATCCATCGCATTGATTCTTTCGATGATTTTGAGTTGCATATTTGTATTCACGGGGAAAGAACGGCGAAAACGAGGCATTAAAAAGGAAAAGCAGAAAGGGCAAGGGTAAAAAGGGTTGAAATCAAACTTGTGTAATGCGGGAAACGAAACTTTTAATAAATTGTTTGTGCAGAAAGGGCAAGGGTAAAAAGGGTTGAAATCAAACTTGTGTAATGCGGGAAACGAAACTTTTAATAAATTGTTTGTGCAGAAAGGGCAAGGGTAAAAGTTTGAATAATAGCGGAGGTGTCATCGGCTTCGCCGGTGGGCAGTCCGCTTGACAGGCTTATTCATAGAGGCTTTTATGCCTCGGAAAGATATGGTCATAACAATGAGGAAAACGGTGTTTACCGCGGTATGCGGGCGGACTAATGCAGGGAAATCTTCGTTAGTCAATCTGCTTGTCGGGGAAAAGGTAGCAATAGTAAGCGAGAAGCCGCAGACTACGCGTACACAAATTAACGGGGTACTGACTCGTGACGGTATACAGTATGTATTTGTGGATACTCCCGGGTTTCATAAGGAAAAGAGCGAACTCTCAAAGCATATGCACAAGAGCGTAAGAAGCGCGGTCGCAGGGGTAGATGTAATCATTTTAATGGCAGACTGTACAAGGCGGATTGTGTTAAGCCGGGAGATGATTGAAGAAAAAAATGATGTGATTTTGTTGTTAAACAAGGTTGACTTATTGAAAAGCAAGGCAGAGTTGCTCACGATTATTGACGATGTAAGCAAACTGCGCGAATTTGTTGAGATAATCCCTGTAAGCGTTAAGGACGGGACTAATATCGACAAAATTCTGCCAATCCTCGAAAGATATGCCAAAGAGGGGGAATATTACTTTGAACCCGAACTCCCTACCGACCAATCGGAAAAGGTTTGGCTGTCGGAGATTATCCGCGAAAAACTGCTCCATGCACTGCGCGATGAACTGCCACACGGAATCGCCGTGCAAATTGAAGCGTTGGAACATTCCAAAACTAATAAAGGCGAAGACATTGTTGATTTATCGGCGGCTGTAATTTGTGACAAACAGTCGCATAAAGGCATGATAATCGGAAAGGGCGGGGCAACTTTAAAAAAAATCGGGAGCATTGCAAGGATTGAAACCGAAGAGTATTTCGAGTGCAAAGTACATTTGAAGCTGTGGGTAAAGGTTGCCGAAGACTGGCGCAATCGCGAAAACCTTATACATGAATTCGGATTAAAAAGCGATTAAAAAGGGTAAAAGGTAGTAATAAATCTACGTAAACGGGGAAAACGAAACTTTTCAATTCATACTTGTGTATAAGGGGCAAGGGTAAAGATGTTGGTTAATGTGGACGGGCTTGTAATATCGCGGCGGGATTTTGGCGACTCTTCTTGCTTTGTTGATATTTTTACGGGGGAATACGGGGTTATTGAGGTTGCGGCAAAAGGTGTAAAAAAATTGAACAACCCGTTAGCTCAACCGACGGGGCTGTTCACCTACTCGGCATTTTGTTTGAACAAGAAAAACTTGAAGTATACTATAAATTCTGCAAAATGCAAGCATGGGTTTCACAGTTTGAGCGGCGACCTGTCGGCTTTATCGTTAGCGTCGTATTTTGCGGAATTAGTCAAGTTTACTCAACTGCCCGAGCAATCGGCGGGCGAAACACTGAAATCAATGCTGATTGCGCTGACCGAGTTAGAACACGGAAGCCCTCACGAGCAAGTAAAATCAACCTTCGAGATGAAGTTGATTCATGCTTTGGGAATCAACCACCCAAAATTGAAAACAGAAGATTCGGAAAAATACCTGTTGTATCACTTAGGCAAAACTTTCAAAACATTAGATTATTATAAGGGAATGGTGTAAAGATGTTTTATAATCCGCAAAAATCCGGGAAAGGTGTTTCAAAGGAGCAAGCGCGAAGTGAAATGAAACCTTTTTTCAAGTTTTGGGAAATATTCGGGAGGAAATTTTGGTATCTTGTACAGTTGAATTGCCTGTATGGATTTCTTTGCATTCCCGTAATCACGCTCGGCCCTGCCACAGTCGCGCTTACGCAGGTTATGCGCAAATTTGTATTGGAACAGCCTATATTTGTTTTTGCGGAATTTTTCGGGGCGTTTAAAAAGAATTTCAATCTGCGCGCGGTATTAACCGGAATCTTCTCGCTTATTTTCTTTGCCGCATTCGGCTTTTCAATGTTTATAAGCGTTGTCGCAGTTAATGTTCAGCCGAGCGGCATGGTTTATTTTACATTGGCGATGAATATGGCATCGGGTGTGGTACTGTTGATGGTGAATTCGTATATTTATCCGCAAATCGCCTGCCTTAACTTAAAAATGCCCGCCATGCTCAAAAATGCGGGAATCTTGTGCATTGCGGGATTTAAACGGAATGTAGTAACTGTTTTGGCTTTTATTGTGACTTTTACGGTTTTAACCGTTGTATTGCTTGCGTGGCCTTTTTTGGTAATAATGCTCCCGCTGTTGCCGTTTGCGCAGTTGGCGTTTGTGAGCGTGTTTAATGCCTATCCCGTTATACAAAGGTATATAATTAACCCTTATTACGAGGCGCAGGGCGAAAAGAACCCCGAACTCCCGGATTACGGTGATGAGACGGGTTTAAACGGCGAGAAAACAGGCGGGACAAATACAATATTTACCGATTTAGGCGGCAAAGAGAACCCTATTGACAAGAAAAAAGTAAAATCTAAAGGAAAATTAATTAAATAGATTGCATTTCACGGAAAAGTATGGTATAATGAATTTTAGAATTATTTTTAAGTGAATGTGGAAATGAGTTTTTGTGGCACGCTGTTGTTAAGTGTGCAGAAAGGGTTTGGGTAAAAAAATGAGGGCGGATTTACATTGTCATACTACGCTTTCCGATGGTTCGCTGGGGATTGAAGAGGTGATTGCACAAGCGACGCACAACAATTTGGATTATATTGCGATTACCGACCACGACACCCTTTCTTCAATGTCAAGGGCAAATGTACTCGGTAAGCGTTATAATGTCGGTATAATCCCTGCCGTGGAATTTTCGTCTTGCGACGGCAAGCGAAACTCCAAGGCGCATTTGCTTTGCTATAACCCGCAAAAACCGGACCGACTCGAGGGGCTTTGTCTGCGTACTTGTGAAATACGGAGGGTTCGCGGTAAGGCTATGGCGACAAAGGTAGTCGATAACTTCCCGATTGCGTTTGAAAACATAGTAAAATATGCGGCGGGGAGCAAGGCGATTTACAAATGCCATATAATGCACGCGCTGATGGATTATGGCTACACTACTGAATTGTACGGGGAAGATTATAACAAGCTGTTCGATGTTTCCGACGGGCTTTGTGCTGATATTGTTCGCGATGAAGTCAACGAGTACCCGGAAGTCAAGTTTGTATCACAATTGATACGCTCGGCGGGGGGGATTGCGGTTTTGGCGCATCCGTGTGTTTATAACAACCTTGATTTGCTTGAAGAGCTTGCGGCTGACGGACTTATTGACGGTGTTGAAGTGTTTCACCGTTCGTGCAAGGAGGACAAGGACAGGGATAGGATGCTTAAAATTGCCGAAAAGCATAACTTGATTGTAACGGGAGGTTCGGACTTTCACGGCTTTTACAACCATTATGCCACGCCGATGGGTCATCTTACAACGCCCCCCGAATCACTTGACAGAATATTAAGAAAAAAAGAGAGCAAAATAAAAGTGTGAAAGGACAAGGGTAAAACGAGTTTTTAGTAGCACGTTCGTTCAGAAAGGACAAGGGTAAAGAACTTCAAAAGAAAATATACGTAAGTGCGGAAAACGAACTTTAAATTTACGTTCGTTCAGAAAGGACAAGGATAAAAATATGAGGTATGAATTTACACCGCGCGGGGTTTGCGCGAACAAGATTGAATTTGATATAAACAATGGTGTAATCAACGATGTCAGGATTAGCGGCGGTTGCCCCGGACACGGATTGGGTGTTGCCAAGTTAGTTGAGGGAATGAAAGCGGATGATGTTATAGAGCGGCTCGAGAGCATTCGTTGCGGCGGGAGACCGTCGTCTTGCCCCGCGCAATTGGCTGCCGCTTTGAAATCGGCATCTGATTAAGAATCAAGAAGGGGACGTGTGAAAACCGTAAAGTTCATTGCTCGGCATATGCGGTAAATCACACATGGTGTGTGTTATGACTAAAAAAGATGATGATATAATAATAATACCGATTAAACTTATAATCGGTATTACTGTCGGCATTGTTGCGTTGGCGGCGGCGGTTTGGCTGATTATTACTTATTCGGGGGGGGCGGGAAATGACATAGCGGCGGAAGCTCAAATCCCCGAGTTTATTACAATCAGAAGCGAAACTTACAGCACCGATTTAACAGTGTTGGATTTGTCCTACAAAAGCTTGAGGAGTGCGGACATAGAGCAATTGCAATACATGACTAATTTGACCGAACTGTGGTTGTTCGGAAACAATATAATTGATGTATCGGCATTGAGCGGTTTGACTAACTTGACAGTGCTTTTACTTGACGACAACAGAATTGATGATGTTTCGCCGCTCGGCTCAATGACAAAGTTGGAGACTCTTGACTTGTGGCGCAACCAAATAAGCGATATTACCCCGCTTACAGGATTGACGGAACTGAAGCAATTGTGGTTAGGTCAAAACCAAATAAGCGAGGAACAACAAAATAAACTCAAATCCGCTTTGAGCGATTGCGAAATAAGCTTTGATGACGGCGATGAAAATACTGAAAACGGCGAAGAGGCCGCTTGTGAAGACAGGTTCTAAATTGGAAAACGAATTTTTAAAGCACGATTGTGCAGAAAGGGAAAGGGTAAAAGGGTAAAAATGGAAGGGTTAAGGAACATAACAATTGGGGAGGCGTTGGAGGAAACAGCGTTAAAATTCCCGACACATCAAGCGGTCAAGTACATTGAAATGGAATTCGATAAGACATGGTACGAGTTCAACCAAAAGGTAGACCGCATTGCCAAAGGGCTTATGGGAATGGGGCTGAAAAAAGGTGACCATGCGGCGGTTTGGGCAACCAACTACCCACAGTGGCTCGTGTTGATGTTTGCGACTGCGAGAATTGGGGTTGTGCTTGTAACGGTCAACACTAATTATAAGGAAAGCGAACTGGAGTTTCTTTTGAAACAGTCCGACTCCAAGGCATTGTTTATATGCGACGGTTTAAAAGATATAGACTGTGAAAAAATTGTCTATTCTATATGCCCCGAGCTTAAAACCTGCAGGAAAGGCGATTTAAAATCCGAAAAGTTGCCCGAATTAAAAATAGTGGTTTCTTTTGACAACCATTATAAAGGTATGTATCACTGGAATGATATTGAGGCGTTTGGCGTTCTTGTTTCATCGACCGAATTTAAGGAAAGAAAAGCGAGCCTTCATCCCGATGACGTGATTAATATGCAGTACACTTCGGGTACTACCGGGTTTCCGAAAGGCGTAATGCTTACTCATAATAACATTGTCAACAACGGGCTTTCAATAGGCGACTGCATGAGATTTACCGAGAAAGACCGACTTTGCATCCCCGTCCCGTTTTTTCATTGTTTCGGAATGGTGCTTGCAATAATGGCTTGTGTTACGCACGGGAGTACAATGGTTCCGCTGCTTTGGTATACGCCGATGAAAGTAATGCACGTTGTCGAGTATGAAAGATGCACTGCATTGCACGGTGTGCCTACTATGTTTATAGGGGTGTTGGAGCATAGGGACTTTGACAAATACGATTACTCAACGCTGCGTACAGGGATTATGGCGGGTTCACCCTGCCCCATTAAAGTTATGCAGGATGTTGTTAACAAAATGAACATGAAAGATATAACGATTGCATTCGGTCAAACAGAAGCATCGCCGGTGTGTACACAGACTACTATTGAGGACAGCTTGGAAAAGCGAGTGCACACAGTCGGCAAAACCTTGCCGTTTATGGAAACGAAAATTGTCGAACCCGAAACAGGTGAAGAAGTCGGTATCGGAGTTGCAGGCGAGTTTTGTGTAAGAGGCTACAACGTGATGAAAGGCTATTATAAGCTTGAGGAGGCGACTAAAGCCGCGATTGACAGTGACGGTTGGCTTCACACCGGGGACTTGGCAACGGTTGATGCAGAAGGGTATTACAAAATAACAGGGCGAATTAAAGACATGATTATCCGCGGCGGCGAAAACATTTTCCCGAAAGAAATAGAGGATTTTATTTACACTCACCCTGCTGTCAAAGACGTTGCAATTGTTGCGATTCCATCGCAAAGATACGGCGAAGAGGTCTGCGCATTTGTTGTTTTGAAAGAAGGTGCGGAAGCAGACGAAGACGGAATAAAGTCATACGTTAATAAAAATCTCGCTAAACACAAAGTCCCCAAAAGAGTTATGTTTGTTGAAAAATTCCCATTGACCGCGAGTGGAAAAATCCAAAAGTTTGTTCTAAGGGACATGGCGATTGAAAATTTAAAGCTTGAGGAAGAAGCCGCAATTGAGACAGCTTAGGGGCAAGGGTAAAAAAGTTTGAAAGTAAATCTGCGTAAGTGCGGAAAACGAAATTTTTATAACGTACTTGTTTAAAAAGGCGAGGGTAAAAAAGTTTGAAAGTAAATCTGCGTAAGTGCGGAAAACGAAATTTTTATAACGTACTTGTTTAAAAAGGGCAAGGGTAAAAGAATGAAAAAAAAGGCATTGATAGCAATGAGCGGCGGAGTTGACAGTTCCGTCGCCGCTTACTTAATGAAAGAGCAAGGTCTTGATTGTACAGGGGCGATGATGAAGCTGTTTGACTTTGACGGGAGCGAAAGCATTCCAAACCCCAAAGCTTGTTGCACACTTGAGGATTCCGAAGACGCAAGGAGCGTTGCCAACACGCTCGGAATGCCGTTTTACGTCTTTAATTTCGCGCATGAGTTTGAGTCGCAGGTAATTGACAGGTTTGTAGTGGCTTACCAAAACGGAGCAACTCCCAACCCATGTATCGACTGTAACCGTTATATGAAGTTTGAAAAGCTGTTTCAGCGGGGCAGACAGCTTAATATGGATTATATCGTCACCGGGCATTACGCGAGAATCGAGTACGATTCCGAAAAAGGACGGTATCTTCTTAAAAAAGCAGTTGACGACTCAAAAGACCAAAGCTATGTATTGTATGCAATGACACAGGAGCAGTTGGCTCATACCCTGCTCCCCCTTGGAGGATTGCGCAAAAGTGAAATACGTGAAATTGCCGCAAAGCAGGGGTTTATCAATGCGAGTAAGCGCGACAGCCAAGATATTTGTTTTGTCCGCAATGGCGATTACGCAAAGTTTATCGAACAGTATACAGGAAAAAGTTATGCAAGCGGCGACTTTATTGATACAGACAACAATGTAATAGGCAGGCATAACGGACTAATCCGTTATACTGTGGGACAACGGAAAGGGCTTGGAGTTTCGTTCTCCAAGCCAATGTATGTCCGCTCAAAAAGCGTTGAAAACAATACCGTGACCCTCTGTGAAAATCGAGGGTTATTTTCTGATTCACTTACCGCAATTGATTTTAACTGGATTGCCTGTGATAAGCCGCCGAAAACGCCTATTCGGGTTAAGGCAAAAATACGTTATAATCAAACAGAACAGTGGGCAACTGCAAATGCCGTCTCTTTAAATACGGTGTTCATCAAGTTTGAACAACCTCAAAGAGCGATTGCAAAAGGTCAAGCAGTCGTTTTGTACGATGATGATATTGTAGTCGGAGGAGGCGTAATATCTTAACCACCTCACAGACGAACCTCATCTTCCTGTGTTTTTGTTGCCTACATTTTTGATTGCCATACGTGATTTTCTGATTTCCTCAAGGTTTTTTAAATACAAAGTCTCCGTTTTTTCGAGCATTTCGTCAACATGGTCTCTGCTTGTGTGATGTAGCTCCTTAGACCTTTGTTGCGCGTTTATCATTAATTCTTCCGCACGCATTTGAGCCATTCTGACAACCTCCTGCGCGGCAACCATCTGGTTTGCTCGCTCTTCAGCCCGTTTAATAATTCTGTCCGCTTCCCTGCTTGCGTCGGAGATTAACTGTTTACGCTCGTTTACTACGCCACGCGCTTGGTCAATCTCGCGCGGCAGGTTCATGCGGATGTCGTGGATTAGATTGTTCATCGCCTCCACGTCAATGAGACTTTTTCGCCCGCTGAACGGAACTGCGACAGCCCTGTCAAGAATTTCATCCATCATCGCAAGTATTTCTTCAATATTCAAGTTTTTACCCTTGCCCTTTCTGCACTAAGTGTGCTATATAAATTCATTTTTCCCATTTACCGAGAATTGATATTCAAGTTTTTTACCCTTGCCCTTTCTGCACACTTACACAAGAGTGTGCTATATAAATTCATTTTCCCCATTTACCGACACTTCAGCCGCTCTATAATATCGCCTGCGATACAATCAGGCACAAACGCGCTTATATCGCCGCCAAACATGGCAATCTGTTTTACCGCACTCGATGAAAGGAACATACTCGCCGCGTTCGCAGATAAAAATATTGTTTCGGCAGTGTGGTGCATATCCTTGTTAATTAACGCCATTTGAAATTCATACTCAAAGTCCGACATTGCACGTAACCCCTTTACAATTACATCGGCATCGCGCTTTTTAAAATAGTCGATGAACAACCCCGAATTGCAGTCAATTTCAATGTTCCGACGGAATTTAAGACTCCTGCGTAAGAAATCCATACGTTCCTCGGTAGTAAAGGTGGAGGGCTTAACCGGATTAATCGAAACAACTACGATTAGCTTACTGAAAAGCTTTGCCGCCCTTTCTATTATATCAATATGCCCATAGGTTACCGGGTCAAAACTCCCCGGATAAATCGCAGTTTTCATTCGCCCTCCTTCGAATATAATATACTTCTTGAACCATTAAACTTTGCGTTTATTTGTTATTTTATTGAAAGTTAGGGTGTAATACCCCGCCCCTCCGGGGCGGCTCTCTCGCCCGCAGGCGAGGGGTGCAGGGCTCTGCCCTGCGGTGTTACCTAACATTGGTTGAGGGGTGTATATATTGTAACATTAATCGAACCGTAAAGGTACACTTTTTCGACCCCGAACACCCCGACTTTTTCCGGCAGAATCAGAGACTTTTCGTGCTCACATACTATAACGCCGCCCGAATCACCCGTATTCATTTTGGACACCGCCAACGGCAATGCCTTTTCAATAATTCCTTTTTCATAGGGCGGGTCAAGAAACACAATGTCAAATTCGTCCTTTACTAACCGCATGAACGCGGAATAAGGAAGCCTGCCAACCCTTGAATATCGACTGTCGCCGAAGCCCGTTTTTTTTAAGTTTTCGCGGATAATCATCGCCGCTTTCGGATTATTGTCGTTAAAGTAAGCTTTTTTTGCCCCTCTGCTTAGTGCTTCAATCCCAAGCTGCCCCGAACCTGCAAATAAATCAAGGACTGTTGCACCCTCAATATCAACGATTGCTTGAATTGCCGAAAAAACAGCTTCCTTTACTTTATCGGTGGTAGGTCGTGTCCCTGTTCCCGACAACGCATTTAAGTTTACTCCTTTAGAAGTCCCGGTAATAACTCGCATTTTTATGACCATGCCGCCCGACCTTGCACAAAAACCAATGAAATTTGGCGGCATGGTGGTTCTTCCTTTCTTAGAACCTGTCTTCATAAGCAAACGCACTGCTAAATCGGCGATATTTTCCGCCATACTGCGTTAATTTTTCCTCAAATATCAACGGATATTATCGTCAAAATTGCCTTGTCTGACGAAAAATATCGCTTACTTCATCAGCACGTCGCTTATGAAGACAGGTTCTTATTTTCAAACTTTCCGCTTATAAATTCTCACCTATGAATTTTTTCAGTTCTTCTGCCTTCTCAATGTTGATTTTTGCGACTTTGCCGAGTTGTTCCGCACTTGCTTCTTTTAACGCTTTTTTTGTCTTAAAATTGTTTAACAGTGCCGCAGCTTTTTTCTCTCCTATTCCCGAAACCCCCGTCAGTGACAGCGTGAAAGAAGCTTTTTTGTGCTTTTCTCGGGCAAAACTCACCGAAAATCGGTGAACTTCGTCTTGGATTTTAGTCAGCAATGCAAAAACGCTTTTGTTGGAATTGATTTGTATTTCTTCTTCCGAGGACACGACTGCCCTTGTTTTATGCCGCGAATCTTTCACCAATCCAAACAGATTTATATCCAATCCCAACTCGGACAAAACGCTTCGGACTGCCGAAACATGAGCTGCTCCGCCGTCAATGAGAATCAAATCGGGTAAAGGCATTTCTGTTGACAGCGTTCCCGAATATCGCCTACGAACCACTTCCCGCATACAAGCGTAGTCGTCAAGCCCGTCCACGTCCTTAATCGTGAACTTGCGGTATGCCTGTTTAAACGGCTTCCCATTGCGGTAGACTACCATTCCGCCGACTTTTGTAGTCGCGCCGATGTTGGAAATGTCATAACACTCAATATATTCCGGCGGGGCGTTAAGCCCGAGCAACTCCGCCAATTGTTCGAGAACCGCGATTTCCTTTGACTTTCTGCCTACTTTAAGTGACAAAAATTCGGCGGCGTTGCTTTTGGCAAGCATTATCTGTGCCAACCCCTCCCCGCGCTTAGGTACCGTTATCTTCACTTTATGAGCGAACTTTCCTTTTAGATACTCCTCAAAAAGCTCCTTGTCTTGAATTTCAGTTTCAACATATATTTCCGTCGGGGCAATATCCGAGTAATATTCTTTAAGAAAACTGCCGAGCCATTCCGCCATATCGGACAAATCGTAATCATCGCCGAGGTAAAAGCATTCCTTGTCAATCAGCCGCCCCCCCGAATACTTTATAACTGCCGCCACCGTTTTGCCGAGCTCACAAGCCGCCGCAATCACGTCATAATCGGTTTGCTTAGACGATATAACACTTTGGACGGTGTCAATCCTTTTCATTGCGTTAATCCTGTCGCGAAGCCGCGCCGCTTTCTCGAACTCCAACTTTTCAGCCGCCTGCTCCATTTCTTCTGTTAATGCCGCAACGCTTGCCTTGCTGCCGTTTCTGATGTAATCTATCGCCGAGTTGATGACACCTCTGTATTCCTCTTGCGAGATGTTGCCTAAGCAAACACCCATACAGCGTTTAATCCTGTAATTGAGGCAGGCTCTTGACTTATTAAAATCCTCGGGGAATCGGCGGTTGCAGGAGGGAAGCATGAAAATCCTGTTTGCGTCCTCTACCGACTGCTTCACGAAAAAACCGCCAACATAAGGACCGAGATATTCTTCATTCTCGCCGAACCCCGATAAATCAGACGAGCCTGAGCCGCGTCTTTTCATTTTTACCGCTTTTCCCGCCTTGCCGCCAACCGAGAGTACGTAAAGCAAGCGCGGGTATGCCCCTTTGGTGATTTTAATGTAGTTAAAACCTTTCGCATCCTTTAAGAGGATGTTATACTTAGGGCGATGTTGTTTTATGAGCGATGTTTCAAGCACAAATGCGTCAAGCTCCTTCGGAGTCACAATATAATCAAAATCCCGTATACGCTCGACTAACCTAAGGGTTTTGCGGTCGCGTTTAGCGGGGGCGGCAAAATAGGTTGATACGCGGTTTTTCAGTTGCTTTGCCTTGCCGATATAGATAATTTTGCCCTGCTTATCCTTCATAAGGTAAACACCCGGGACTAACGGCAGTTTTGCCGCCTTTTCCCGCAATTGCTGCAAATGCTCCAAAACAACTCCCTCTTACTCTCTGCTGTTCCCGTAGAAAAATACCGTCATTGTTCCGGGTCCGGAGTGAACCCCGATTACAGGATTAACAAAGCCTGTCTCAAACTCTTTGACATTGAATTTGTCTTTTAGCTGTTTTTGGACATATTTCATGTCATCCGCACAGTCGCCGTGTCCTATGAAGACCCGCTGATTCTCCGGTGAAATCGCTGTATCGCCGAATTTTTTTACAAGTGCATCCAATGCGGCTTTTCTTCCGCGTTCTGTCCCTACCTTAATGAGCTTACCCTCATTATTAACGTGCATGACAGGTTTTATTCCCAAAACCGTCCCCGCTACGGCAGTCGCCCCCGATATTCGCCCGCCTCGCTTTAAGAAAAACAAGTCGTCAACAGTAAACCAGTGACAAATTTTAAGCGTATTATCAACCTGCCACTGATAGACTTGCTCAATTGAGTCACCTTTATCCCGCTGTCTTACTGCGAAATCGACATTAAGCCCCAATCCTTGGGCGGCGGATTTGGTGTCAAAAACATACATTTTCCTGTCCGGATAAAGCGGCTTGAGCTTTTCCATTACAGCTCGCGCGGTCTCGCAAGTTCCGCTCAGTGCGGACGAAAAGGCGAGGTAGATAAAATCCTTACCCTTGTTCAGTACATCCGTAAACATTGTAATAAACGCATCGGAGTTAATCATTGAGGTGTTTGCCGATTCCTTTTTCCTTAATTTGGCATAAAATTCACGCAACCAGTCTTCGTCGTTTGATTGTACAAAGGTGTCGTGTTCGTTATCACCGAAATAGTATTTAAAAGATACCATTTTCACGTTGTTTTTGGTGACATATTTGTAGGACAGCCCCGATGCTGTATCGGTAATTATTTCAAATTTCATTTTTTACCCCATTCCTTACTTCCCCATAAAATTATTCTCGTTAATTAGCTTACTGTCTTCACATTTTACCATAAATATTCAAAAAGTCAAGATGAATTTTTAATAAGTTTAAAAATTTTTATGAAAACGCTTGATTTTTCCAAACTTTTGTTGTATAATGAGAAAAAAATAAATTTTTAAATAATTTTTCACGGCACGTTTGTGCAGAAGGGGCAAGGGTAAAAAAGTTTGAAAATAAATCTGAGGTTGTGCGGAAAATGCATTTTCATGGCTTGTCGGAGCCGGAAAGGAATGGGGTGAAAATATGGCTGTCAAAATCAATTCTGCTTTTTTAAAGGGGTTTATACAAGAGAATGAGCTTTCCCTCATTGCTCCGGCTTGTGAGCTTGCGCATAACGCGCTTCATTCCGGCAATGGCGCGGGCAACGATTTTTTGGGTTGGCTTAATCTTCCTCAAAACTACGACAAGTCTGAATTTGCGCGAATTAAGGAGAGTGCCGCTAAAATAAGAGCGAATTCGGAGGTGGTCATTGTCCTCGGAATCGGCGGTTCTTACTTAGGCGCACGGGCAGTTATTGAGGCAATCAAAGGTAGTTTGTACAACTCAACCGCAACTCCGCAACTCTATTTTGCGGGGAACAGCCTTTCGCCCGCTTATATGAACGAGGTTTTGTCGCTTGTTAAGGACAAAGAGTTTTCTGTAATAGTAGTTTCCAAATCCGGCACTACTACCGAGACGGCATTGGCGTTTCGTGTGTTTAAGCAGATTATCGAAAAGCGTTACGGTGAGGCGGGGGCGAAAGAGCGTATATTCGCCATTACCGATAAATCAAGGGGGACTCTCAAGACATTGGCGGACGAAAAAGGCTATGAAACCTTTGTAATCCCCGATGATGTGGGTGGGAGATACTCGGTTTTGACGGCAGTCGGGCTTTTGCCGATTGCGGTTGCGGGATGTGACATTGATGCTCTTATGGCGGGGGCAGGTGCTGCCATGGCTGATACAGCCAACCCCGACTTGAACTGTAATGACTGCTATAAATACGTTGCTGTTCGCAATATACTGTTGCGCAAAGGCTTCGCGATTGAGATGCTCGTATCTTATGAAAATTCATTTATGATGATGAATGAATGGTTTAAACAACTCTTCGGAGAGAGCGAGGGCAAGGACGGCAAGGGGCTGTTCCCCGCTTCGGCAATATTTTCAACGGATTTACACTCGTTGGGGCAATATATCCAAGACGGCTCGAATATTATATTTGAAACGGTCTTGTGGTTTAAGGAAACGGAGTCGGACTTTTTCCTCGAAAACGACCCGGGTAATTCCGATGGGCTGAACTTCCTTTCGGGGCAAAATATGTCTAATGTAAGCGAAAAGGCTTTTCAAGGTACGCTATTGGCGCATACAGAGGGGAATACCCCCAATATTGTTCTCGAATTGCCTAAGCCGGATGAGTTTGAGTTGGGGTATTTAATCTACTTCTTTGAAAAAGCTTGCGCAGTTTCCGGCTACATACTCGGGGTGAATCCTTTTGACCAACCCGGAGTTGAATCTTATAAGAAAAATATGTTCGCACTCCTCGGAAAGCCGGGCTTTGAAGAGGAAAAAGCCGCATTATTGGCGAAATTGCAATAAAGCAATAAATTATTAATTATAAAAATTATTAATTATAAAAATAGGGGGAAGGTAACATGGTTAAACTAATTTTGGGAAAAAGAGGTTCGGGCAAAACTAAGCTGTTAATTGAGGCGATTCGTGCGGCAAAAACTGAAAGCAAAGGAAATGTCGTGGCAATCCAAATCGGAAATTCCCTTAACTCGCATATTAAACACGATGTGCGGTTAATCAACATTGAGGATTATGACATAGCGGGCTGTGATGCAATGCATGGATTTGCGGCGGGGATTATGGCATCTGACTATGATTGTACACACATTTTTGTTGACGGAATTTTGAGGATTGTCAAAGGAGACAGAGAAAATTTGGAAAAAGTTGGGAATATGCTTGACCAAATACACAAAGTCTCTCGCGATACAGAAGTTACGCTCACTTTTTCCGCAGACATAAGCGAAATTCCGGACAATATAAAAAAATACCTTTAAAATGCAAAAAAATTTACAAAACCTATTGACAAATACAAAAATGCGTGTTATAATGGGTTTTGTGTTAAATCACTATCAGCTATTAGTTAGTAAAAAGGGGGGTGCAAATAATGGCGGTTCCAAAAAGGAAACATTCGCGGGCGCGACGGGATAAGAGACGTTCGATAGTAAGTAGATTGTCTGCACCTGCGTTCTCGGTTTGCAGCAAGTGCAATTCGCTTAAAGTCCCGCACAGAGTCTGCAAAACTTGCGGATTTTATAAAGGCAGAGAAGTAATTGCCGTAAAAGAAGCTTGATAACAGCTTAATAACGGTTTGAGCATGAGTGGAGTGCGGCGCATAAGTTTGCGCCTTGTCAGCTTGCGTTTATTAGTTAATTTTGCTTTTTGTTTTACTTTGTTTTTCATTTTAGCAAAGGCATCGCCCCTGTTTGGGCGGTGTTTTTGTAATTAAAAATAAAATTTCAAAACTACACAAGCAGAGTGTGCTTCGTCTTGTTTCAATTTTAAAGGCGGGTGTGGCTGCTACAGAGAAATTCACTGTGTGGATAAATGGCATGAGGTATACAGTGAAACCGGACGGCTTTTGCCAATCACCTATGCCAACCACAATATAAAGGAAAAAATCAAGTGAGTTATTAATAAAAGGCTGTCATCCTACGATAACAGCCTTTTTAAGTTTTAGAGCGTGTTGACACTATCCGATTATAAACTCACCCCATGAACCTTCGCCGTAGAACACTTTCACGGCAGTCTCTCTAAGTGTCAACTCACCCGCGAAAATCTGAAGCTCACCATTAGGAGAATCGTTTAAGTCGTCAATGTTCTTATAGACTTGTACCGCGGTAACTTCGTTGATGCTTAACAGAATCTGCCTGAGTTCTGCGACACTATCCACATTGGGGTTGCTAAGAAACTCCATAATCTCGTCAAGAGTAAGAGAACTGTCACCGCCGCGTCCGCTCTCTGTTACAGCGGGATGAGTTGTTGCAATCGGGGCATTGGTTATAGCAGTCGTGCCTGTTTCGGGAGGATTGATAAATCCGCCGTTGTTGATGAAATTCCGCCCGTATACCGCAACAACGGCAATTAACACAAGAGCGGCGGCGATTCCTGCCCACTTTACTATTTTGATTTTCTTCGCTTTTTTCAGCCTTGTGTCTTTCGCTTCCTGAACAATATCATCGGAAACGCCTGTAATACTGTTGTAGATTTTGCATTCTTTTTTCATAACGAAATACCTTCCTTTTCTAAAGTTAATTTCAGTTTTTTTCGCAGACGAAATATACGTACTGCAAGATTGTTAGCGGGAGTTTCTGTCTCTTTTGCCAAACTGTCAAGCGATTCACCAAACCAATACCGTCGCATAAACAACACACGCTCATCTTGAGGCAGAGAATTTAGCCATTTCTCGATGACTTCGGATAGTTTGTTGTTTTCGATAGCCCCCTCAACTGAACTGCCTGACGGAATACAGTCGGACAACTCCGTAAGCAGATAGCCGCCGCCGCGCTTCTTTGAGCGTTCTTTGTGCCATTTGTCGATTGATAAGTTACGGACAATCCGCCCTAAGTATGCCATGAGATTCTGCGGCTTTTGCGGCGGAATCGAGTTCCATGTGTTTAGATACGTGTCATTGACGCACTCCTCGCTATCCATGCGATTTGATAAAACCCCATACGATATACTGTAAAGGAGCTTACCATACTTGATTTGGCTTTCGACAACCGCCTGTTGGTCGCGGTTTTCGTAAAGCTCAATGATTTTTATATCATCCATAATTATGACCATGCCGCCCCACCTTGTACAAAACTCAATATGTCAAGTAACCTGCCAACGGGCAAAGCCCGTTGCACCGTTGCTCTTCTTTGACTTTGCGGCATGGTGGTTCTTCCTTTCTTACTTTTCAAACTCTCCCCTTTCGGCTTTCTTAGAAGCTTCTGTATATGTAGACGAGAAAGTTCGATTGATATTACATGAAGTTGAAAAAAATTTTTTTCTACTTGCAATAATACCACAAAAGCCTGATAAAATCAACTGCTGAATTGAAACGCCTTTTTTAAAAAATAAAAATAAAAAAGCAAGGTGTTCTTCTTGCCGGAACACCTTGCTTATATTAGCCGGGAAGCCAAAACCGAATAAATATGCAAGGAGGTGAATATTTTTTGACGACCAAAAACCCAATAAAAAGAATGCGACTCTTCGATAGACCAAAACCGAAAAGCCGCATTATGAAAAGGTTTGAGAGAGCTTCCGACCGGGATTGAACCGGTGACCTCGTCCTTACCAAGGACGCGCGCTACCGACTGCGCCACGGAAGCATAAACAAACAACAAAATGAATTATATCACGCTTGTTTGGATTTGTCAAGCCTTATTTTAAAAATATTTTAAAATTTTTAAAATTCCCGCAACCCCATTGACAACCACAAAAAAGTATGCTAAAATCAAAAAAATAACCACGAAAGGACTTGACAAATTTCAAAAAATGAGGTAGGAGAAACTCACAATGAAAAAGTACAAAGTGTTAAAAGCCCCAATAGCAATCCTGCTAACAATAACACTAATGGTCGGGCTTACCGCAATCCTGACAAAAACGACAGCAACCGGCACAACTTTCACAGTCAACACCAACAACGCAACTATAATCGGTTTCGGTGGCAAACAATGGGCAGTAATCGGCTACGACAGTGTAGGCGATGACACGCCAAGTGACACACTGACCCTGTTGCTTGCGGACGGGCAAAACTATGGCAACACCGTGTTCCGCACGTCTCTTCCTAACCATTTAGCCCCGGACGAAGGCATGAAACAAAATACCTATGATAACGATACAGCGTGGTACGCTGACAATCCGAGCGGTATGGAAAACTGGGAAAAACCCAATGAATACCGCGGCAGTACGTTACAACTGAAAATGGATGAAATCGCGAAAGCGTTGCCGCCCAAAGAAAACGCTTTAATAATTCCGCGTGAATTACCCGATGTAAACGTCGAAAACGCAAGGTTATGGGCGTTAAGTTCGGGTGAAGTCAACATAGTTTCCGAAACATTGCATCCATTTGCGAGCGGGATATGGTGGCTTCGCTCGCCCCACGACAATGGGTTTAGCAGGTTCGCCGCGTACATTGCCATGCCGTCATTTTCGATGCCAACAGCGTTTTTGACCACAAGCGGCGATATTCGCCCCGCTTTGCAACTAAATCAGCAGTCTGTCCTGTTCACCACCGCCAATTCCGCAACGGGCGGAAAATCCGCCACAACTATAGACGGCAACTTTGCAGAATTAACAACGAGCAACAATATAAAATTTACAATGTCGGATGATTCGCTTGAATTGGCAAGCGTTACACCGACTGCGCGTGACGGCGACACGATTACATTCGACTACAACGGCGCGACCGTGGGTGAAACATTGTCGGCGGTTGTAATGCGTGACGGCGAGGTTGCGTATTACGGGAAATTGGTTGAGAGTACAAGCGAAAACGGCACTGATGTTGAGTTGACTTTGCCCGATGATTACAACCCGGCGACTGATAAAGTGCAGGTCTTTGTTGAGGAAGTGAACGGTGTTAATGAAACCGACTTTGCGAGTGCGTTTGTGAGATTGTGCGATTATGAGGTACACGATTATGGCGAGCAAACCGATTGGACGGTTGCGGTTTATTGCAAGGTTTGCAGTTTTGAAGTGTTCCCCGAGTTGCCGCCGATTGAGGTTGATGTTGTGGGCGGCGAGGTTGAAATCCGCAACAATGCTAATGTGTTTTTCTCGACTAAAGGTTTGTACTTGACTGACGGGACGACTGAGTGGGCATTGCCTGTTGTGGTGGTTCGGGCGAGGAGTGCGGTTGTGATTAGCGGCGGGAAGCGGGACAGGATTGGTGATTTGTCGGGGGTTGATGAGGTTTGGTTGGTTAGTGTTGGCGATTAGAAAGGGAAAGGGTAAAAGTTTGGAAGCAAATCCGTGTAAACGGGGAAAGCGAAACTTTTATATTACCCCACCAACAAAGTGTTGGCTTTTGGCACGCAGGATTTTCGTCGTCAGACGAGGCGATTTTTCTGCGAATATCTGATGATATTTAATGAAAAATCAACGAAGTATGGCGGCGAAAAGACAAGCGACGGAGGCTAAGACTTTGTTGGTGGGGTAATAATGAGCTTGTTCAGAAAGGGAAAGGGTAAAAGGGTAAAAATGGGTACAAAAAGTGAAGTAAGGGACATAAACTTGTGGGAGTCGGGGAAGCGTAAGATTGACTGGGTTGAGTCAAATATGCCGCTTTTGCGCGGGATTAAAGCAGAGTTTGAAAACACAAAGCCGTTTGCGGGATTAAAAGTCGCATTGTCGGTTCACTTAGAGGCAAAAACAGCTTATCTCTGCAAAGTGTTTGCGGCGGGGGGGGCGGAAATGTACATCACGGGGAGCAACCCGCTTTCCACCCAAGACGATGTAGCGGCGGCACTTGTGCATGAAGGATTGAGCGTTTTTGCGTGGTACAATGCCTCCGCCGAGGAATACGAACGCCATATCGCAAAAGTAATTGAAGCCGCACCTAATATAATAATAGACGACGGGGGCGACTTAGTAACGCTTATTCACACAAAGTATCAACACCTGCTTGAAAACGTAATTGGCGGCTGTGAAGAAACTACAACAGGGATTTTGCGGCTTATTTCCATGAACAAAGAAAACAAGCTGAAATTCCCTATGGTGTTGGTTAATGATGCCGACTGTAAACATTTGTTCGACAACAGATACGGCACGGGGCAATCGGTTTGGGACGGGATTAACCGCACGACTAACCTGATTGTTGCGGGGAAAAATGTTGTGGTTGCGGGCTACGGTTGGTGCGGAAAAGGCGTTGCAATGCGTGCTAAGGGGTTGGGTGCATCGGTAATTGTCACCGAGATAGAGCCGATTAAAGCAATGGAAGCAGTCATGGACGGATTCAAAGTCATGCCTATGAACGAGGCGGCAAAAATCGGCGATTTCTTTGTCACCGTGACCGGTTGTAACAAAGTCATCACCGAGGCAGACTTTAACGTGATGAAAAACGGCGCGATTTGCTGTAATGCGGGGCATTTCGATTGCGAAGTCGATGTGGCGGAGTTAAAGTCAATCGCCGTGCAGGAAAAATTGGCACGGAATAATATTCAAGGCTACAAACTGAAAAATAACAACTGGATTTACGTCATTGCCGAGGGTCGGTTAGTAAATCTTGCGGCGGGCGATGGTCACCCGGCAGAAATTATGGATATGTCGTTCGCGATTCAAGCATTGTCCGCACTTTATTTAGTGAGCAATAAAGGCAAATTAAACGATAAAATCATACGCGTACCAAAAGAGGTAGATACAGAAGTGGCGACCCGCCAGTTGGGATTTTGGGGCGTAAACATAGATAAGTTGACTCCCGAACAAGAGAAGTATTTGGGGAGTTGGACATAAGTTAAACCGCTATAGTCCTGCCGAAAAATCGGCAGGATTTTTCTTTTTGAACAAAATAAACAAAAACATTTGTTAAATTTGCACAAAAATGAAAAAATCCAAAAAACCTATTGACATTGCAAAAATAGTGTGTTAGTATAATAGTACACTAATTAAATAAAGAGGGGGTGAATTATATGGGTTTTGTCGAAAACTTTACAAGCGACTTTGATAACAAAACGCCGATTTACAGGCAGATTTACAGATTGTTTACACGCTTGTTTGCGCGCGGGATTATCAAAACGGGCGAGCGGATTCCGTCAATCCGCGATATGGCTCTGCAACTCAAGGTCAACGCCAACACGATGCAGCGAGTATATCAGGAGCTTGAGCGTGACGGACTCATTCACTCAAAACGGGGAACAGGATATTTTTTTACGGAGGATGAAAGCATGGTCGAAAAAGTAAGCGTGAAAATGGCTCATGAAGCGGTTAGCAATTTCTTGGAGGAAATGTACGCACTCGGGTTTAAGGATGAGCAGATTCTGACTGAATTGTCGAAGCAAATTAAATTAGTAAAGGAGGGTGACAAACTTGAAAACATTGATTCAAACTAAATCAATTGAGATGAAATACGCCGACAAACGGGCGTTAAGCGACATTAACATGACAATTGAGAGCGGGAAAATTATCGGACTTTTAGGGCCGAACGGTTCGGGCAAAACAACGCTTATGAAACTTATTGCGGGGTTGCTTCAGCCGTCATCCGGCTATGTAATCTACCCGGAGAACGCGGCGCGGGGAGTTGAGTCAAAGGCGGCTATATCATTTATGCCGGATGAGCTTAGATTCCCCGGTTATATGACGGTTGCCGATGCATTTGGATTTTACAGTGATATGTACCCGGATTATTCAAAGATACGCGCTGAGCAAATGCGGGAATTGCTTAATATCGACAATTCCAAAGCAAAACTGAAGACTCTCTCGAAAGGGCAAAAGGAACGGGTGGCACTGGCACTCACTTTTTCGCGTCAAACCAAACTGTATCTTTTAGACGAGCCTTTGGGCGGAATTGACCCTGTCGGAAAGAAAAAGATTGTGGATGCCATTTTGACAATGCAGCTTGATGATTCATCGATAGTAATATCGACTCACTTAGTAAAAGACATTGAGCGTATTTTTGACGGTGTGTACTTTATTTCCAACGGCAATATTGCATTTTCGGGCGACTGTGACGAAATGCGGGAACAGAGCGGCAAAACGGTCGAACAAAAGTATTTGGAGGTGTTTGATTATGAGAGTATCTAAACAATTTAAGTACGCATTAAGGCATGGTGCGGTTTTGCGGTACACGACTTTCGGATTGGTCTTTGCGATTAACCTTGTGTTCGGTCTTATCGCCCTTTTCAGGGGATTGCCGACCGCCGCCGCTATTACTGCGGTGAGCCTTTCGGGAACGGGGTTAGCGGCAGTTTTTATTGTCAACCTTATTACGGGTATACAAAACCTGAACGGGGTTCTCGACTCACCGCAGGGTTATACATTCGCGCTTGTCCCCGTAAAAAGCAGCAAGATTTTGTTCGCGAGAATAGCGGCGGTTGTTGTTCAAGATATGCTCACCCTCTTTTTGAACATATTCGGCGTTGTATGGCTGTCATTGTATCTCGGCGGGCTGACAATCAAAGCTGCGCAGGATTATATAACTCAAATTTATCTCAGCGAGATTTCACAAGCTTTTTTATTAAGTTTTATTTATTATTTGTTTATTTATATGTTCGCAGTTTTCTGTAATGTTCTGAAAAACAGCATATTCTTTAACAAAAAACTAAAAACCTTGCTCACAATTGTAAGCAGCGCAGTTCTGTTTTGGCTTTTATCTCTCGTTGATTTTGTGTTAGTGCCTTTTGCCGTAGTAGATAATTATTGGTTTTGGCATTTCAACCTGACTTTATACGACACATTAGGCATAACAATACACATTATACTCGTACTGGCAAAAACTGCGGGACTTTTCATTGTCACAAGCAGATTAATGGATAGGAGGATGAATTACGGATGAAAAATCTGATTTTAATTTTTACGCTTGCCATGCTTATGATTTCTTTGACAGGTTGTGTCACTGTAAGCTATACCATGGGAAGCGGAATTATGGTGGGCAAGGGCGACATTATAACAGTAGACTTCCCTGTTTCGGAAATAGGCGAATTTACCAAAGTAAACATCAATTTACACGCAAAACTTCATTTTATAAAAACGGACAGCGAACCGGGCGGAGTTAGGATTGAACTCCACGAAAATTTGGCGGAACATCTCAATGTTCACACTATGCACGAAGTCCTTTTTATAGAATCTGACAGAAACTTTCGCGCAGGGGGAAACAGCGACAGTGTCCCTCAGGTATACATTTCCGCTCAATCTCTCGATTTGCTTATTATCAGCGGAGTTATAGAAATCGGCAACTTTGATACTATTACCGGGGATACGTTTTCGCTTGGCAACAGCGGGGTCATTTCCGGTGATGCGCTTGAGCTTGATGTAAAAGAGCTTACGGTTAATATCAGCGGGGTTGGAAGCTTGAATCTTATCGGTTCTGCCGAAAAAGTAAATGTTGAATCATCGGGAGTCGGTCACTTAAACGCTTTGGAGCTTGCCTCCCGCGAAATGGTTATCACCCTTTCGGGAGTCGGTTCTGCCGAAGTTTATTGTATCGAAAAGCTCGAAGCAACAATGTCGGGGGTAGGCAGTATACGATATAAAGGCAACCCGGAGGTTAATCAAATAAGAATCGGAGTCGGCAATATCAGCCGTATAGATTAATAAAACTCTCCCCCGACTGTATCAGTCGGGGGAGAGTTTTATTGAAAGTAAGGGTGTAATACCCCGACGCTTGCGTCGGCTCTCTCGCCGTAGGCGAGGGGTGCAGGGCTTGCCCTGCGGTGTTACCTTACATTTGCCGCTTATGCGGTGCGATTGTCTGTGAGAACGGGTCTAATACTTGTATATTTTGTTCAGTTTGATTTCACGGATAATAAACGGGGACGATGCCGCCATTCCCGCGGCGAGAATCGCCACTATTGCAAATGCGACATTGTTACCTCCGCCTCCGCCAATGCTCGCGGCGGCGACACAGGCATCACAAGTCCCGTCATCGCATTCCTCACATTCTATCGGCACGGAAGTTTCGGCAGATGACACAGATGTTGCTCCGGTTGCCGCACTCGATGATGTCGAACTTACATCAGTGTATGAAGCCTGTTCGGGGGTCTCAATCGCATTACTGGTAGTTGTAGGCGGGACTGTCGGGTCGGTATGCGGTTCAAGCGGACCGCCCGGTGTCCACTCTGTAGGAGGCTCGGTAGGCTCGGGTTCAGGCTCGGTAGAAGGCGGTGGCGGCTCGGTAGGTTCCGCAGTCGGCGGGTAGGTAGGCGGTGGCGGCGGCGGGTCGGTAGGAGGTGGCGGCGGTGGCTCGGTAGGCTGCGGCGGGTCGGTAATGTCCGGTTCTTCCGCCGCAGCAGCTATGCCAATGCACGTCATCGCCAAAATTAATAATGCTGCCAATAAAATTCTTTTCATTTTTTACATATTCCCTTTCTTCACACTTACACAAGCGTGTCTTTTCACTAAATTCTTTAAGCCCGGCTTTTAAGTCCGATAAAAAAACGCAAAACTCCCGACAACAGTTTAGGGCTTTTAACCACTACTATTCTCATAAGTAACTCCCTCCCGCTAATTATTTTTAAGAAGCCATATTCCCAAAACAATCAAAGAAACACCGAGAGTGAGCACAAGCAAGGTCGAGGAAATAAAACAAAAACAAAGCAAAGCCCCGCCGAAAGTCACCACAATAATTGGCGTTTTCGCCCTCTTGGCACACACATTTCCCCGTCTTCTCATAAATACACCACCTCTACATTAAGATTATTTTGAATACAGTACAGTATATTCAAAAGGCGGCAATTGTGTTACAAATGGGGTAAACCCCTGTCAGTCTGAAATAAACGCATAAAAGAGTGGGGTAAAACCCTGCCGGTCTGAAATAAACGCATAAAAGAGTGGGGTAAAACCCTGTTAGTCTGAAATAAACGCAGTTGAGGTAGGCCCGTTCCAGACTATATTCCAGTTTGCGGTTATATCGCGTCCTATCAAAACGCTGAAATTATTGGGGTCTAAATTTGAGGCATTGCCCTTATACGCCAAGTCACAGCCGACAACGTACATCAAATTCCCCCTTAAATTGGTATTGGGGAAAGATACGGTGACTATATACTTTTTTACCTTTTTAAACCCGCCGATTGTCTGAATTCGCGACTTTCCTACAGGAAACAGTTCAAGTGCGGTCGCCAACTTTTCATCAATGCAAGTTGAAAAAGCCCCAACGCTCAAATGCGCCATCACAATAACATTTTTAGGCTGTTCAGATTTATCTAACGGAACACTCGTTATCTGAACAGGAATGTTTAAGCCTTTCATACACATATTGTACGAAGACGCACTCAATGAGATTTTCGCTTCCGGCGGCAAAGGCGGCTCAAAACTGAAAGTAGGATTAAAATGCTGTAAATGTGCCATTTTTACGACCATTCCTTTCTACACAAAATTTACAATTTCATCTTCGTTAATAACCTGCTCAATAATATATTCGCCCTTTTTAAGGTTTTGCACCGCGTAATCAACTGCCTTGTCAAGCGCGTCAAAGCTTTTGACAATCTTCGCATCCGAAATAATAATGTGCCTGAACCTAAGGCTGTTATCCTTAAAGAATTGAGCGACATTCGCGCTGAAATAATCCAAGTCTTTCAATTGCTTCTCGGTAAATTCGTTCATCAATAGTTCCCCCCGACTCTTTATTTGTTGTATAGTCGTTTAACTTAAGAAGTGCTTGAAAATTTGCGTGAAGATTTTTCGTCAGACAAGGCGAATTTTGTGCGAATATCCGCTGATATTTAAGCAAAATTCAACGCAGTATGGCGGGAAATTTTTCCGCAAAGATTTAGTGATTCTTAAGTTAATCGACTATATTATATACATTCTAACACAATAATCACCCGATGTCAATACATTTTTGCATTTCTGAAAATTACCGCTCTTGTAAACGGATTGTATATCAAATCCTCGCTCTTTTTTGCGTAGAAGAAATACTCGCTCATAAAACAAATCGGGATGAACTCCGCCGCTTGTAATATTGCCTTTTCCGCCGCCAAGAAATGCCGCGCTGTATCTGCGGCGGATTCCGCCCGCTCCGCCTTTTTTAAAAGCTCGGCAACCTCTGCATCCCCGCGAGAAAGACTGCCGAGGACTGCAAGCGGGCTGTTATACCGTGCTGTAATCCGTGTCACGGCTATGTCATAGTCGCCGCTCACAATCCGCGCCTCATACTCATGGAGCGACAATGCCTCTATTTTGCAAAAAAGGGACAATTTTTCCTGCCATTGCTGTGTCACGGTTCTTACAAAAGATTCCACCGCGTTGCTTTCCGCTGTAATGGGCATAATCAAAACAGGTGGTTCACTGAATCCCGCAATGCCGCGATTCTCCGCATCTGAGCCGAAAGTCCCGTTCTCAAATCCGAGCCTGTCATTGTCGGGAATCAAATCGCGGTAAAATTCTCCTTCGATTTTAATGCTGTCGGGGACAATTGCCGCCGCCCTCCTATACCCGATTTGATTAATATCAACCGCACTTATATCGGCGGCAACGGCAAGCGCGAGCCGCAAATCCCTGTCAACGAACACTCCTTGCCCGTTGAAAGTAATCCCCCAAACCGAGTTTTCGGCACTTGTATAGGGGAAATTCCGCCGCATAATCTCGTCAACTCCGACATCATTTACGATTATGCAATCGCTTTTGCCCGAGGTGAAATTGCCCAATCGCCCCCCACTGTCCATTAAGAAGTTTACGCCTGCGGGGTAGACTGTTTCCGCCCCGCTGTTAAGTTCGTTTCTCCGCAACGTAATTTTGTTTTCATCAGTCCACCACGGGTCGTACACCCAGTCTCTCAAATAAAATCCGCCGTTTGAGGCAACTGCATCGGCAACAAGCCCGTAACGCCCCGAAGCCTTTATGTAAAATTCCTCATTACAGGGGAATGCGGGCGGAGCGGTGAGCAAAACCGGGAAATTCGTGTCCGGGTGTTCCAGCTCAATAATAAGCTTAAAATCGCCATCGGAGTACACCCCCAATGTCAGTTCTTCCGAACTCGATTCCCGAGAACCGGATGCTTCATGGATTTCCTTTGAGTTTAATATAGAATAATACTCTGCCGCATTACGGGATTTAACTGCGGGATTAAACAGCCTTTTAAATGCAAATACGAAATCGGCTGCCGTGCATTGCGCTTGGAAGCCGTTTCGGTCGCTCCAAAAAACATCATTCCTCAAATAAAAAGTATAAGTCTTAAAATCGGGGGATATTTCATATTCCATTGCAACCCCTGCGATAATGTTCCCCAACGAATCCATTCGCAAGAGTCCCTCAAAAAGATTCGCCATAATCGGCTGCGCAAACTCATCGGTGGCAGTCTGCGGGTCAAGTGTCCGCGGATTCCCGGCAAGCTCGTACACAAAAATATAACCGCTCCCATCGGATTCCGCCCTGCGGCATCCCGATGCAATTACAGCAACAGATGCAATCACCAGAAGGCTACCAATTAATCTCAACCGCTTTTTCACATTTAAAACTCTCCTTTACGTCGATTACACGCTGATTATCGCTCCCTCTGAATTTCAGCCTCGGGTTTTTCCTGTTCAGTTCGAACCGCCCGTCTACCAATACGTCAACCTTATTAAGAAGCATATGCATATCCGGGTTTTCGTACAACTCCTCAAAGGTGTATCCTGTGTAGCAGATAATGTTTAAGCCGAGTTCTGAAATAAGCGCGGCGAGATTTGCAAATACCACAGCTTGCTCAAAAGGCTCGCCGCCCGAAAATGTCACCCCATCCAAAAGCGGGTCGCTCTTTATTTCCGCGGCAATTTGCTGCACATCGACCGACAATCCGCCCAGCTTGTCATGGGTGTGGGAATTGTGACACCCCTTGCATTTAAAGCGACAACCTTGGGCAAATACGACATAACGAATCCCCGGTCCGTCAACTATTGAATTTTTCACAATCCCCGCAACTCTTATTTTCATTTTTATGACCATGCCGCCCCACCTTGCACAAAATACAATTCTTAGCCATTCGCTTTTTCAAGCCATGTGTGGGCAACCTGCAACGCCTCATAAAGCGTTTCCTTGCCCGCTGATTTCATCTTGTTTATATCAAGCGGCTTTTCGGTGTCGGTAGGCATAAGCACAATCCTCAGCTTGTTGGCAATTTCAAGCTCTTTTTCCTTGCGGGTTGATTGAATGTCAATTTTAGTGACATAATCCCCCGACATATTCCCGTAGTAAATCACATTTCCTTTTCTTACCAAGTGATAGCCCTTGTATGTGTAAAATTTCTGTTTTTTTTCCATTTCAAACTTTTACCCTTGCCTTTCTGCACAAATGTGCCATTAAATAAAAGTATAACAGAATTTGGAGTTGTTGTCAACACATTTTTTACAATGTTCTGAATTTATTGCCGCAAAAGCGGGTTTTTGTTTTTGTTCCAAAAAAACTCCGGAAAATTTGTGCAAATTTACCCATTGACTTTCCGAAAACAATGTGTTATAATTATAAGGAATAGAAAATTTTAAGAAAGGGAATGTATAATTTAGCTATGACTTTATTGTACAAGATAAAGAAACGATGACAGGAGATTCAACAAGAGACACTAATGTTATTATCGGTGGCATCGTTAAAGAAGATGGTGTGAAAATGACATCCGCTCATAGGCAGGGATTACGGAGCGTGATTTTCCCAAGACAGGCGAAGTTAAATGTAAGAGCATAGTTATAGTCAGTCAGTTTCTAAGAAAGGATGTACCACCATGCCGAGAAAGTAGGCAGCGTGGTCACGGAAATGTTAAATAAGTTTTCGAGAACGGAATTAATCTACGGTAAAGACGGTATGTCAAAATTGTACAATGCTAATGTAGCTGTGTTCGGAATCGGCGGAGTCGGCGGATATGCAGTTGAGGCGCTTGCCCGAAGCGGGGTGGGCAAATTGGCATTGTTCGACGATGACAGGGTTTGCATTACCAATATAAACCGACAATTACACGCGACGGTAAATACCGTAGGATTGTATAAGGTTGATGCGGCAAAGTCACGGGTACTTGAAATTAATCCCGCTGCCGTTGTGGAAAAGTACAAGATTTTTTACTTGCCCGATACATCGGCACAAGTTGATTTATCGAAATACGACTATATAATAGATGCGATTGACACAGTGTCGGGGAAAATCGAGCTTGCCGTAAAAGCACATGAGTGCGGCGTTCCCGTAATAAGCTCAATGGGGGCGGGGAATAAGCTCAATGCTGCGGCTTTTGAAGTTGCGGATATATACAAAACCTCAGTATGCCCGCTTGCAAAAGTAATGCGGCGCGAATTGCGCAAGCGAGGTATTCCGAAACTGAAAGTTGTGTATTCTAAGGAAGATGTAATCACGCCTAAAGAAGATGTGCTGACAAGCTGTAAGACAAATTGTGTCTGTCCGCCCAATACGGTTCGAAAATGCACCCGAAGGCGGCAGATTCCCGGCAGCAACTCATTTGTTCCAGCTGTTGCGGGCTTGATTATCGCCGGAGAGCTCATTAATGATTTGGTTGCGATAGCGCAATATTAATTCGCAACGGAAGTCTTGACGCTATTTGCCGCAGAATTTTTGTCGGCAGACAAGGCGATTTTTGCGAGAATATACGCTTATATTTGAACAAAAATCAACGCAGTACGGCGGCAAAAATACAAGGCAAAGTGTATAAGAGTTTTGTTGCGGATTAATAATATAAGCGGCGGTTTTGCATAACCCGCCGCTTGAAATATTCGTTTCTATTTATTGCCCTCGCCGAAAATATCTTTTACTTCGTCGGTGACTTCCCGCGCAGTGTTTTCGGCTTTTTCAAACAATTGTGATTCCTGCACCTCGTCTTCAATTGAAGAGACCATGCTTTTTAAATCCTCAATGTCTCTTTTGATATCATTTTTGATGTTTCCGCCTGTTTCTTTTACAGCCTCAAATGTTTGTTCGCCTTTTTTTACCATGTCCTTCGTTTTTATGTCGTTAAAAGTTTCCCCGAGCTTATCCGCCCCGGTTTTGATTGCGCCGACCGCAAAGAGGGAAGCTTTGCGAATCTTGTCGCCGTATTTTTCCTTTGCGTAAACGCCGACATCCGGTCCGCCGTCTTCGTCTGTGTGTTCACTTGAGACAAATTCGCCCGAATCGCCGGTTTCATCGAATTCGTAATAATCCTCCTCCGATTTTTTCTTTTCCATTACTTTTTTACCAATGATATAGCCGACTCCTACTAAAGTCGCTACGCCAAAAGCCGCCAATGCCAATTTCATAATTTTACCCATACCTTTCCCTTGCTAAATTCAGCAAGAAGTGAATATACTACCACCGTACGTTAGTTTCCGCGGAGGTTTAATATCTATTATATACCTTTTGTTGGTATTTGTAAAGTGTTTTTTTTAATATTAATAATATTCCCGATTTTTTTGTTGCAAACCCAGACAATTCATGGTATAATAGTTAGTAATTAGCATATGCGAGGCTCACTTAGTCAGAAAGGGCAAGGGTAAAAAGTTTGAAAGTAAATCTGCGTAAATGCGGAAAACGAAACTTTTATAGCTCACATGGTCAGAAAGGGCAAGGGTAAAAAGTTTGAAAGTAAATCTGCGTAAATGCGGAAAGCGAAACTTTTATAGCTCACTTAGTCAGACAGGGCAAGGGTAAAAAGTTTGAAAGTAAATCTGCGTAAATGCGGAAAACGAAACTTTTATAGCTCACATGGTCAGAAAGGACAAGGGTAAAAACATGGATTTGTGGTTTAACGAGTGTCACACAAAAACGGTAAAGCTTTCGATTAAAGTCACAAAACAACTTTTTTCGGCGGAATCCGGAATACAGCGAATAGACGTGTTTGAATCGGAGGAGTTCGGGCGGTTCTTAACTCTTGACGGATTTATGATGTTGAGCGAGCGGGACGAGTTCATCTACCATGACATGATTGTACACGTACCCATGGCGGCAGCATTGCCTCACTTGTCGGATAAAGGTACAGGCTCTGTGTTGGTTATAGGCGCGGGGGACGGCGGAGCAATCCGCGAGCTGTGCCGCTATAGTTGTATTACAAAAATTGACATGGTTGAAATTGATGAGATTGTGGTAAAAGCTTGTAAAGAGTTTTTGCCGGGGACTGCCTGTTGCTTCGATGACCCGAGACTTAGTATTTACTATCAAGACGGGTTAAAATTCGTGCGTAGCCGTGAAAATGCCTACGATATAATAATAGTCGATTCCACAGACCCGCAAGGGCCGGGCGAGGGATTGTTTAAGAAAGAGTTTTACGGCAACTGCTTTAACGCGCTTACCGAAAACGGAATCATGGTTAATCAGCACGAAAGCCCGTTTTACCACAAAGACGCGGCAGCAATGCAACGGGCGCATAAGCGAATAGTCGAGTCTTTCCCGATTAGCAAAGTGTATCAGGCGCATATCCCGACCTATCCTTCGGGGCATTGGCTTTTCGGATTCGCGAGCAAGAAAATTCACCCCACCAACGATTTACAAGACGAAAGGTGGAACGCTTTGGGAATCAAGAGCCGCTATTACAATACAAATCTGCACAGGGGTGCATTTGCCTTGCCGACTTATGTAGAGGAACTATTGCGGGGTGTTGAGGGTTGGGATTTAAGAGTTGAGAGTTGAAAATCGGGAGTTAAAAAGTTTGAAAATAAGTCTACGCAAATGGGAAAGCGAATTTTTATGGCACATTTGTGCAGAAAGGGCATGGGTAAAAGTATATGTTAAACAAATCTATTATTACCGACAGGTTTATCGGATGCGACAGTGATTACGAATCCGCAGACATTGTTTTATTCGGCGCGGGATTTGACGGGACCACATCCTACCGACCCGGTACGCGGTTTGCCGGAAAGGTAATCCGCAGTGAAAGCTACGGGCTTGAAACATACAGCCCTTATTTAGAGCGTGATTTGAGCGATATAAAAGTGTTTGATTCGGGCGAGTTAGAGTTGCCGTTCGGTAATACCGAAAAAGTACTCGGTATTGTCAAGGCGGGGGCAAGCGATATTGTGTACGATAATAAAATCCCGATTATGCTCGGGGGGGAACATCTTGTAACATTGCCCGCAGTTGAAGCTTGCCTTGAAAAGTATCCCGATTTGCACATAATCCACTTTGACGCACACACGGACTTGCGCGATGAGTACCTCGGCGAAAAGCTGTCCCACGCTTGTGTAATGCGGCGGGCTTGGGAATTAGTCGGCGATAATAAAATCCACAGCTTCGGCATACGCTCGGGAACTCGCGAAGAATTTAAGTGGTCAAAAGAGCGGGTATTCATAAACGGGGACTTTGAACGGGATTTGGGGAGAGACTTGGGAAATACTCCCGTATATATGACAATTGACCTTGATGTACTTGACCCGTCCGAATTTCCCGCAACGGGGACTCCCGAGGCGGGTGGATGGCGGTTTAATTACCTGCGGGGAATGATTAAGGAGTTTTGTGTTACGATGAATATGAACATTGTAGGCGCAGATTTAGCGGAATACTCTCCGCCATATGATAACAACGGAGTTTGTGCGGCAACTGCGGGAAAAGTCCTGCGTGAGCTGTTGCTGTCCGTAGTCTCCGGTAAACGGGGAAAATAAATTTATGTGGCACACTTGTGCAGAAGGGGAAAGGGTAAAAGATTGAAATCAAAACTCCGGTTAAATGGGAAAACGAATTTATATAGCACACTTGTGCAGAGGGGGAAAGGGTAAAAGATTGAAATCAAAACTCCGGTTAAATGGGAAAACGAATTTATATAGCACACTTGTGCAGAAGGGGAAAGGGTAAAAGAATGGGAAATTATGATTATACGGCAATCGAAAAAAAGTGGCAGAATTATTGGGACGAGCATGAAACCTTTAAGGTGAGCGAGGACAAAAATAAGGAAAAGTTCTACGTTCTTGTGGAGTTTCCCTACCCATCGGGACAAGGGCTTCATATAGGTCATCCGCGTCCGTATACGGCAATGGATATTCTCGCAAGGAAACGCAGGTTAGAAGGCTATAATGTACTCTATCCGTTCGGGTGGGATGCGTTCGGACTACCTACCGAAAATTTTGCAATCAAAAACAAAATCCACCCTGCGGCAGTCACCGCCGAAAACATTAAGAATTTCACAAGACAATCAAAAGCAATCGGGTTTTCGTTTGACTGGTCAAGGGAAGTCAATACCACTGACCCCGAATACTATAAATGGACACAGTGGATTTTTTTGCAGTTGTTTAAAAAGGGACTTGCTTATAAAAAGGAAATGGCGGTAAATTGGTGTACAGATTGTAAGGTCGTGCTTGCAAATGAGGAGGTCGTTGACGGGAGTTGCGAGCGTTGCCACAGTGAAGTCGTGCGGAAAGTCAAGAGCCAGTGGATGCTGAAAATTACCGAGTATGCACAGCGGCTTATTGACGACTTGGATGGGGTGGATTACCCGGAGCGTGTCAGATTATCGCAGATTAACTGGATTGGCAGAAGCACGGGTGCGGAAGTTGATTTCAAGACAACTGCCGGGGAAACAATGAGAGTATACACAACCCGCCCCGATACACTCTTTGGTGCGACTTACATGGTTATTTCTCCCGAACACCCTTATATAGAAAAGTGGGCGGACAGGCTTAATAATTTACCTGAAATAGAAGAGTACAAGGCGGCGGCGGGGCGGAAATCCGACTTTGAACGAAGCGAAATGAATAAGGACAAGTCCGGCGTAAAATTAGACGGAGTATCGGCAATTAATCCCGTGAACAACAAGGAAATACCGATTTTTGTCTCCGATTATGTCTTGATGAGCTATGGCACAGGCGCGATTATGGCAGTCCCCGGTCATGACACCCGCGACTGGGAATTTGCGCGGAAATTCGAGTTGCCTGTTGTGGAAGTTGTAAAGGGCGGAGATATAGAAAAAGAGGCTTTTGTTGACTGTGACACAGGGGTTATGGTAAATTCCGGTTTTTTAGACGGGTTGAGCGTTGAGGAGGCAAAGGCTAAAATTACCGATTGGCTTTTTGAGAATAAGATAGGCGAACCCAAAATTAACTATAAACTGCGTGATTGGGTGTTCAGCCGTCAGCGTTATTGGGGCGAGCCAATCCCGCTTGTCAACTGCGGCAAATGCGGGTGGGTTGCGATTCCCGAAAGTGAGTTGCCGCTGAAACTGCCTGAGGTGGAGTCATATATTCCGACTGATACAGGCGAATCACCGTTAGCCGCTTTAGACGGGTTTATTAATACAACCTGCCCCGAATGCGGCGGCGATGCAAAGCGGGAAACCGATACAATGCCGCAATGGGCGGGGAGTTCGTGGTATTTCCTGCGTTACTGCGACCCGCACAATAAAAATGAATTGGCATCTAAAGAAAAGCTTGATTACTGGATGAATATCAATTGGTACAATGGCGGAATGGAGCATACCACACTGCATTTGCTGTACTCAAGGTTTTGGCACAAATTTTTGTATGATATAGGAGTTGTGACAACTAAAGAACCGTATCAAAAACGAACCTCGCACGGAATGATTCTCGGCGAGGATATGCAGAAAATGTCAAAATCGCGCGGGAATGTCATTAACCCCGACGATGTAATCCGCGATTACG
This sequence comes from Oscillospiraceae bacterium, assembly GCA_009777415.1. Lineage (GTDB taxonomy): Bacteria > Bacillota > Clostridia > Oscillospirales > Ruminococcaceae > Ruminiclostridium_E. Next base: position 4,862 of record WRLX01000004.1, on the reverse strand, counting down.
GTGCGGACGCATTAAGGCTGTATGAGATGTTTGTGGGGGATTTTGAGAAAGTTGCCCCATGGAGTACCACAGGGATTAAAGGCTGTAAACGCTTTTTGGACAGGGTTTGGGCTTTGCAGAACTTGACTGTAAAGGAAAGCGACACACCCTGCGCGGAAGTCAATGATTACAGCAAGGGGCTTGGAGCGTCTTTTCACAGAACAATCAAAAAAGTCACCTATGATATAGAGAACCTTAAATTTAATACGGCGATTGCCGCATTAATGTCGCTTATTAACGAAATTTATGCGGCGGGTTCAATTAACAAAGCGGAACTCAGGACGTTTTTAATCCTGCTTAACCCATTCGCGCCGCATATCACTGAGGAAATGTTTGAGGCGGCGGGTTTCGGTATCCTCAACGAACAGTCATTGCCCGAGTATGACGAGGCGTTATGCGTTGATGACGAGGTTGAAATAGCGATTCAAATCAACGGAAAAGTCAGAGCCAAGTCGGTTATTCGGGCGGGCTGTGATAAATCCGCAATGCTCACCTCCGCCAAATCAGCATTAGGCGCAACATTAGACGGGAAGACGATTGTTAAGGAAATCGTTGTCCCCGATAAGCTGGTGAATTTTGTTGTGCGGTAAACCGTGTGTATATTGTGTATATGAGGGTAGGTATTTGCGGACGAGTTCCGATGCTTTAACTACAATTCCCGCCCTCGCCGCAACATATGTGTTCCTCGTGGGATGTGCCGTCTTTTACTGCTATTACAAACAGCGACGGCTCAATCCCCTGCCGCTTATAATAATCGCTGACAGCGGCTTTTACCGCTTGTTCCGCCAAGACGGAGCAGTGTAGTTTAGCGTCGGGAAGTCCGCCTAATTCCTTTACCACGGTTTTATTTGAAAGGGCAAGTGCGTCTTCAATCGGCTTGCCTTTTATTAATTCCGTGGCAATTGATGAAGTCGCAATCGCCGCGCCACACCCGAATGTCTTAAATCGAACATCTTGTATAATCCCGCCTTCGATTTTCAAGTACATTTTCATAATATCGCCGCATTTGGCGTTGCCTACTTCGCCGATTCCGTTAGCATCGGGTAATTCCCCGACATTGCTCGGATTTGCAAAGTGTTCCATAACCTTATCTGTATACATTTACTCTATCTCCATATTACATTTTATTTTTTTGTAAGTTAGTTGCCTCAGACTAAGAACCTGTCTTCATAAGCGACGTGCTGATAAAACGAGCGGGATTTTTCGTCAGACAAGGCGATTTTTGTGCGAATATCCGTGCATATTTAAGCAAAAATCAACGCAGTATGGCAGAAAATTCGCCGTTTTAGCAGTGCGTTTGCTTATGAAGACAGGTTCTAAAACTAATCTTCCCATACGGGTGACATTTCTCTCAGCTTTTCCACTATAGGCGGCAAATGCTCTAAGAAATAGTCGATTTCCTCATCTGTAGTATTCCGTGACATACTGATTCTCAGCGAACCATGCGCGATTTCATGCGGCAACCCCAATGCCAACAGCACATGAGATGGTTCAAGCGAACCGGACGTACAAGCAGAGCCGCTTGATGCCGCAATATCTTTCATGTTAAGCTGCAACAGCAATGCCTCCCCCTCAATCCCCTCAAAAGAAAAGTTAAGGCTTCCGCAGAGACGTTTTTCCAAATCGCCGTTTAATCGAACTCTTTTGATTTTCATGACATCATTATATATACGTTCACGCTTTTTGATAAGCTCGGCGTTTTTTTTCTCAATATCGCGTACCGCTTCCTCAATTGCGACCCCAAAACCGACAATCCCCGCTACATTTTCAGTCCCTGCCCTGAACCCCCGTTCCTGCCCGCCGCCCAAAATAAAGGGCGGGAGGTTTACTCCTTTTCTCACGTAGAGTGCACCCACACCTTTCATCCCGTGGAGCTTGTGGGCAGAAATTGACAGCAGGTCAATGTTCATCGCCTGCACATCTATAGGGATATTGCCGATTGCCTGAACTGCATCGGTATGAAACAGGCATTGCCCCCGCCCTGCTTCTGCGTTTTTTTTGTTCCAATCGGCAATCAACGCGCCTATTTCCGCAATAGGCTGAATCGTAGCGATTTCGTTATTGACTGCCATAACGGTAACTAAATCGGTATCGGGATTTTCTTCCAATGCTTTTTCCAAATCCTCAACCTTGACAATTCCGTTATCATAGACGGGGAGAAGGGTTACATCTCCTTTAACGGCGTGTAAAATCGCGTGATGCTCGAACTCCGATGTGATAACCCGACGACTGTTGTGTAAAGCCCAGTTATTGCTTTCTGTACCCGAAGCTGTAAAATAAATTTCGGCGGGGGGGCAATTCAAAGCGGCGGCAACTTGCTCTCTTGCTTTTGTGATTGCCCTCCGATTCCTTTGCCCCATCTCGTATATCGACGATGGATTCCCGTATGATTCGGTAATATACGGCATAACCGCTTTTAAAACCGCGCCGCTCATTTTGGTGGTTGCGGCATTGTCAAGGTATACTGTTTTATTAGCTTTGCTCATAATGCTTACTAAACCTTTCTGAATATTTATTTCTGAATTCGGTAAAAGAACCGTTTTCGATTGCTTCCCGAATTTTTTCCATTAAATTATTATAAAAATACAAATTGTGGATTGATGCCAAACGCCCCGCCAAATACTCCTCGGATTTGAACAAATGCCGTATATAAGCGCGTGAAAAGCTCTTACAAGTCGGGCAATCGCAGTTTTCATCAAGCGGTCTGCTGTCTGCGGCAAAACGTGCATTCCCCGCGTGTAAAATCCCATCGCTTGTAAAGATTGTCCCGTGCCGTGCATTACGTGTCGGCATTACACAGTCGAACATATCAATTCCGCGAAAGACAGCTTCAATTATATCCGACGGAGTTCCCACCCCCATTAAGTAGTGCGGCTTATCAGCAGGCATATTCGGCACGACCGACTCTATAACCCTAAACATATCTTCCTTTTCTTCGCCGACTGCGAGCCCGCCGATTGCATAGCCCGGCAAGTCTAAGTCCGCGATTTCGTGCATATGTTTAATTCGGATGTCCCCATAAATTCCGCCTTGGTTTATGCCGAACAGCATTGCCCCCGATTCAAGCTCGGCTTGCTCTTGTTTACAGCGGACAAGCCATCTTGTAGTCCGCCTAACCGATTCCTCAACATAACTGCGGGATTGTCCCCCCGGAATACATTCATCAAATGCCATCACTATATCCGCGCCGAGATTATGCTGAATCCTCATGCTTTCTTCGGGTCCCATAAAGATTTTGCGGCCGTCTGTGTGGGAAGAGAAATACCCCCCCTCTACCTTAATCCGCCTGAGATTGGAAAGGGAAAACACCTGAAACCCGCCCGAATCGGTGAGAATCGCTCTGCTCCAATTAGTAAAAGCATGAAGACCGCCCAAATCCCGAATAAGCTCGTCACAGGTTATCAAGTCGGATGTCTTGTTTTTGATGCCGGAAACTGTTTTACCCGTACCCGCGGCAATCAGGCGGCGGCTTGCCGTTCTGACGTGAAGGTGGTAGGTGTTGCAGAGCATTACCGGGCATTTAAGCTCGGCAAGCTCCGGTGCTGAAACTCCGCCTTTAATTGCGGCAGCTGTTGCAACATTCATGAAAAACGGCGTTTGTATTTCGCCGTGTGCAGTTTTCAGCACCCCTCTCCGCGCATTCCCGTCTGTATTTATTAATCTAAACATTTACCTATGCCCTTTCCGCACAGAGGTCTATTAAGCTGTTTCCCTTTTTCTAAAGCAATGCACATCGCCCAGCACATTCATTGCGCCGTTATCGACAATAATCGCACCTTCTTCTCCGATTGCGTAAACGGGGACTCCCGTCTCGGTAACAACTCGCCCTATAAAATAGTTTTGCGATTCATCTCCCGAGTAATTAGGCTCGATGTCAAACCCCTCCGCAAAACGGAATCCCAAGCTGTAGCACATCCGCTTGCCATCCGACGAAATGTGGTAATTCGCCAACTGCACCTGCGCACCAGCGCCAAATCCGATTACTACACCTCGGTGATTTTCAATTGCGTGATATAATTCAAGCTCTATAACCCGCGCCATGATTTTATCCGCCGCACCTCCGGGAAAATAGAGTATGTCCGCGTTTTGCAGTTTGCGTTTTGCCGTTGCGGGAGTATCGCGGAAATAATCGACATATTCTATACTTTCACGATGAACCCCGTAATGCTTGAGCGATTTTTCAATAGCAACGCTCAGTACGCCTTTTTCGCCGTAAAACCTGTCCCATTCGCCCGAATTGGAAATCTCATCGCCGAATGAAAAAGCAACGACAGCCACCCGCGCATCTTTCTTGATATACTTTTTCAGTTCTTTTAAGCACCAACGCTTACTTATATCGTACCTGCTCAGTAAAATATTTGTCATCGTTATGACCATGCCGCCCCACCTTGCACAAATCTCAATGAAATTTGCGGCATGGTGGTTCGCCCTCTCTTATTTTTCAAACTTTTACCCATATCATTTCTGCGCAAATGTGCTGTTTAGAGTTTCTTGTCTGCTTTTTATAGTATTGTACCTAAATATGGGAATAATCATACCACATATTGAAAGAAATTGCAAGGGGTTTGTGTGCATTTGATTGTTTTTCACCACTTAATCGCATCCATATCCCCGTCAACCAACTTTAAATCAGCGATTACGTCAATCCCCTGCGGGCATATATCGTTGCACTTGCCGCACCCGTTACAATTATGGGGGCGGTTCTCCTCATTAACCATGCTCCATGACCAGTTGGTATGTCCGCGGTTCTCATAAATGGCGTATCCGTTCCAAATCGAGAAACACCACGGAATATTCACGCCCGCAGGGCAAGGCATACAGTA
>WRLX01000003.1 GCA_009777415.1 Oscillospiraceae bacterium | reverse complement strand
GTGGATGAAATTCCCCCCGCCCGCCGGGATAAACAGGCGTTAGAGTTCCACAGTGCGGGAAGCCCTTTTAAGAGGCCTCTCCGGCATTTCGCCGCGAAACTTATACAAGACTGCGGCTTGAAAGGCGCGGCTGTCGGAGGCGCGGAAGTCAGCGAGAAACACTCCGGCTTTGTGATTAATAAAGGCGGAGCATCGTTCGACGATGTAGTAAGGCTTATTGACATTGTTAAAAATGAGGTTTACAGAAAGACCGGAGTTACGCTTGAACGCGAGATTTTGGTTTGGGAGTAATTAAGAACCCCGCTTAATCCTTTCGATTAAGCGGGGTTAAAAGCAATGTAAGGTAACACCGCAAGGCAAGCCTTGCACCCCTCGCCTACGGGCGAGAGTGCCGCCCCGGAGGAGCGGGGTGTTACACCCTTACTTTCAATAAGCGGATCACGAGGCTCGAACTCGCTACCTCCACCTTGGCAAGGTGGCGCTCTACCGGATGAGCTAGATCCGCAATTTGTATTTGCCTGACTTTATAGATTATACACAGTAAAAATCGTTTTGTCAATACTTTTTTTAAAAAAAATAAAAAAATTTTTTATTTATATAAAAGCGTGATAAGAAAGGAACTCAGCATACTCGTCCGGCTTTACGCCCGAGTAATACATTTGCTCGGCGGGGAACACGCCTACAAAGCGGAAATCCGCCTCATTATCCTGCATATCCCGCTCACCTTGATAATTAAAACCAAATCGCCATGAGTTGCGCCTGAACCACTCGCCCGACTCATCGTCGTCAAAGTCCACTAAAACTATGCCCAAGTCATAGCGGGAAGCTTCGCTGAACCCGATTCCGCTGTTTCGCGCTTCCTCCAGCATTTTGTCGGCATAAACGGCAACTCGCTCATCCATAACAGGGCTGCCGGTGCTTTTTTGGAAGACAGCCCAGTTGTCGTAAAGGAACATTTCCTCTTGAAGTTTCTGCAACGGTACACTGTCAACGGGCGGATTGAAGAGTTTATAAGCCGCTACGGCAATGACTGCAACCGCAACCGAAATCGATATAAAAATCATCTTTTTTTTCATTTTTTTACCCATGCCCTTTCTGCACAAATGTTCCATAAAAATTCGTTTTCCCATTTACGTAGATTTGTTTTCAAACTTATGACCATGCCCTTTCTGCACAAATGTGCCATAAAAATTCGTTTTCCCATTTACGTAGATTTGTTTTCAAACTTATGACCATGCCCTTTCTGCACAAATGTGCCATAAGAATTCGTTTTCCCATTTACGTAGATTTATTTTCAAACTTATGACCATGCCCTTTCCGGCGGTTGACAATCGGTCTTTTTAATATTATAATACATAATATATTATTAGACAAAATCGGAGGAATTATTTATGAAATTTAACGACAAGTTAATTAAAAAAGCGAATCAAGCTGAGGAAATGTGTTCCGCTGTCTTCAAGCGTTTTGACGAAATTGCGCGGCACAACGGCGAAAAAGTATTAAGCGCGTTCATTAACAACCGCGTATCCGAGCACCATCTGCGGGGGAGCAACGGTTACGGCTATAGTGATGAGGGGAGGGATACCCTTGACAAAGTATTTGCCGAATCATTGGGGGCAAAAAGCGCGTTAGTCCGCCACAACTTTATTAACGGAACTCATGCGATTACCGTTGCGCTTTTCGGCGTATTGCGGGCGGGGGACAGGCTTGTCTCGGTAACGGGTAAACCTTATGATACACTGCATGGTGTGATTAGCGGTGACACAGGCGGCTCTCTGAAAGAATACAGCATAGAATACAGCCAAGTTGAGCTTCTCCCTGACTTTGAACCCGATTTTCCCGCAATTCGGCGGGAGTGTGCCGATTCAAGGGTTAAAGCGGTGTTTGTTCAGCGTTCAAGGGGATACTCCCTGCGAAAACCGCTGACTGTCCGCCAAATCGGCGAAATTGTGACAACGGTCAAGGGGGTAAATCCTTCCGCAATTGTTATGGTTGATAACTGCTACGGCGAGTTTTGCGAAAAGACTGAGCCTGTATCAGTCGGCGCGGATTTAATAGTGGGAAGTCTTATTAAAAACCCCGGCGGCGGAATAGCCGAAACAGGCGGCTACATTGCGGGCAACGATGACTTAGTCGAGCTGTGTGCCTGCCGCCTTACCGTACCCGGAATCGGTTCGGAAGCCGGGTGCAGCCTTAACCAAAACCGCGCCATGTATTTGGGGCTTTTTCGCGCACCCGAAACTGTTGCCGCCGCACTTAAAACGTCTGCGTTTGCGCTTGCGTTAATGTCGCTGTTGGGGTATGAGTGTTTTCCGCGCTTTGACGATGAGTGCAGAACTGATATAATCGCGGCAATCAACCTTAAATGCGAAAGCCGACTACGCGCTTTTTGCGAGGGAATCCAAGCGGGAAGCCCGATTGACAGTTTTGCCGCACCCGAGCCATGGGATATGCCGGGCTATAATAATAAGGTAATTATGGCGGCGGGAGCGTTTACTTCGGGAGCGTCGATTGAGTTAAGTGCGGACGCGCCGATACGCGAACCTTACACTGTGTTTTTACAGGGGGGTATGACTTTTGCCTCGGGTAGGATTGGGGTTTTGTCGGCGGTTGAGAGGTTGATTGGCTTGTGAGGGTTTTATAAAAAATTTTTTATTGACTTTTTGAATTTTTGGTGTATAATGTAATTATTACCATAAAAATAATTGGGTCGCACGTTTGTGTAGAAAGGAATGGTCGTAATTATGAAAAACAGGTTTTTAGCAATTCTTATTATAGTTGCAATGGTGTTTGCGGCTATACCGACAGTTATGGCGGCAGTATCCGATAGTCAGGGTAACGGCTGGCACTATAATTTCTCAACAGGAACGCTTACAGTCACTACAAACGAAGGTACGACAGCTTGGAAAGACACTTGGACAAACGCACTTATTTATAGCAACGATGTTGTCAGTCCTCACGACATAAAGAACATAATAATCGGTGACAAAGTTACCGAGATAGGCGACTATGCTTTTTCACAAGTAAATATTACCGAAATTACAATTCCGAACAGCGTTACGAGGATAGGGAGAAGCGCGTTTAACAGTTGCAATAACCTAACCGAGGTTATAATCCCCGATAGTGTGACGTATATAGGTGAGTGGGCGTTTACTTTTTGCCAAAATTTAACAGAAATTACAATCCCGAATAGCGTTACGAGGATAGGGTACGAAGCGTTTAGCGGTTGCACTGCCCTTACTCAGATAAATGCCGCTCAAAAAAGAGAAAACCTTGATTATGAAAAGGATTTTAGTTATTATTACGCTGTTGACGGCGTGTTGTTCTCAGAGTCAAATCATGTTGTATTATCAGACATAGATGTGCAAGTCTATTATAACCATTTTTTGGTGGCGTATCCGGTGGGCAGAACTGACAGTCATTACGCAATTCCCGATGAAGTTACGTATATATCTGATGAGGCATTTGCTTACAGCAAACATTTAACGTCTGTTACAATCCCCGACAGCATCACCCACATAGGGCGCGCTTTTGCCCATTGTGTAGCACTTACCGAAGTATCAATTCCCGCTAAAGTCAGCATGGTAGCCAGAACGGCGTTTTACGGTTGCACAAGTTTGATTAATATTAACGTCAGCCCCGATAATGAACGCTATTATTACTCTATTGACGGAGTTTTGTTTTACGGAATTGCAGAGAGAAATGATATGCGGCTTGTTCAATACCCGCCGGGCAGAACGGACAGTGTATATGTAGTTCCCGAAGGAGTTACCCAAATACTCAGGTCTGCGTTTGCGTATAGTAGCAGTTTGACAGAGGTAATATTCCCCGCAAGTGTTTCAAGAATAGAGGAGCAACCGTTTTATGAATGCACAAGCTTGACTTCTTTGACTTTTAAAGGTTCAGCACCGCCACAAGTGGAGTTTTTTGACATTTGGGTGTATAACGCGCCTCTTTTGGCTACTTTATATGTGCCGTTCGGAGCAATGGCGGAGTATCGAATGGTACTGGAGTTTATTGTGTATGATATTATACCTCTTGTATTTGTACCCGACCCCTGTGATAATTGCAGTATGTGTGAAGGGGGCAGGTTTAAGGCAGGTCACATTCTCGGCAATGAAGAACTCACAATCTTAGATGTGCTTGAAGTCCTTAAGAGTATAGTGGGAATAGATAGCGCAGTTGACAAATGTGGGTACGCGCTTTATGCGGCATTGATTGTTGACGAACGTCCTGTTGAAAATAAGCCTATTATTTTTGATGTGTTGGAGATGTTGAAGCATTTAGTAGGTATGCCCAGTGTGATAGACGTAATTATGTCCCGTTTTACGGAATGTGGTTATTTTGGGGGTCGTGACCAATGTTTATGCGGCTTGTGTTGGTAAAACTCAATTATTATAATTTAAAAGGAGAACTCAAAAACAAATGACTAATCTGAAAAAAACAATCGCAATGCTGACGGCACTAATCATGCTCGTAAGCCTGTCTGCTTGCGACAGGAACAATGATGACGAAAACGGACGCAGTGACAGGGGGGAACGTGACCCATCAATCCCGACACTTGATTGGGAGGCGGCGGATGCCGATGCGGTACGCCTTGATGTCAACCTAAGAGGCAACAGTAGCGGGAATATTAACAATTACGGGTTGGCGGCAGTTCAAGGGAATTGGATTTATTATGTTGCGACAAACTTTCAGGTTTTCAAGACCCGCGCCGACAGAGTGTCTGCCGGAGTATTGGTTTGCGGCGACTACGCTTTGTGGCTCAATGTTATCGGCGAGTGGGTTTATTATTCGAGTTTGTACGGCGGGATTCACAAAATCAAGACAGATTCCACAGAGTGGACAGAGCTGACCGCGGACAATGCCGGGTATGTCAATGTAGTCGGCGACTGGGTGTACTACAGCAACGGCGATGATGAGGGCAAAATTTATAAAATCAAAACCGACGGCACGGAGCGGACAAAGCTGAATGACGATGAAAGCGAGTATGTCGGAGTTGTCGGAAACCTGATATATTACAGCAATATAAGCGACAGCGGCTGGGAAATGTACAGGATTCGCACCGACGGGAGCGATAGGGAAGTGATTATCGAGGGTGATACCGAATATGTCACCATTGTCGACAATTGGATTTACTATGTAAACGCCGACGACACGGAAAATGATGACGAGTTGGGCATTTTCAAAATAAATGTCAACGGTTCGGGCAAAACAAGGCTCACCGACGATGACGGCGAGTATATCAATGTTGACGATGACGGCGAATGGATGTATTACAGCAACATCGGCGACGGCGGGAGTATTTACAGAGTCCGCACCGACGGCACAGACAAAATGAAGTTGAACAGCGATGACAGCGGACGCATAAACCTTGCCGGAAACTGGATTTATTACAGCAATTTCGGCGATATAGACCCCGAAACAGGTAGCACTGTGCTTTATAAAATGAGACCCGATGGGAGCGAACGTCAGATAGTGAGTTAGAAGAATTCCCGCAAACGAATTTTCGTTTGCGGGAATTTTGATGCTTTAAATCATTAATCCGCACATCTTTTGTGCAAATTCGGCGGGATTTTCGACCGGCATTCCCTCAATCAACAACGCTTGATTATACAGAATATCGGCATAAACTCCGAGCTTTTCCTTGTCGTTGTCGTATAGGAATTGCAGTTTTTCGAATATGGGATGCCCGGAATTGATTTCCAAAACTTTGTCTGCCTTAGCTTTGTTATCGGTAGGCATCGCACTCAATACCTTTTCCATTTGCGTAGTCAGCAGTCCGCTGCTTGTAAGGCAAACCGGGTGAGTTTTAAGGCGTTTCGAGACTTTTACATCGGCGATTTTATCACCTAATGCCTCTTTCATCACGTCTAACAGTGCTTTGGAATCATCGTTGATTTTTTTAATTTCGTCTTTTTCGGATTCGTCCGCAACATCAACATCCGCACTTTGGATTGACTTGAAAGGTTTTGCACTCTCGTCATCTTTCCCGTATTGCGCCAACATTTGCAGGCAAAATTCATCGACATTTTCAGTGAGGTATAAAATTTCAAATCCCTTATCTTTAAGTGTTTCAACCTGCGGGAGTGAGTCAATTCGCTGAATTGTGTCACCTGCCGCATAGTAAATAGCCTCCTGATTTTCTTTCATGCGCGTTACGTATTCGTCCAAGGTTGTGAGTGCGTTTTCGGAGCTTGAGTGAAACACTAACAAATCTTTCAGCGCGTCATTGTTTTGTCCGAACCCGTTATACACGCCGAATTTTACTTGAGTTCCGAACGCACCCCAAAACTCAACGTATTTTTCACGCTCTGAGCGGAGCATCTTCTTTAACTCTGAGCGGATTGAACGCTCAATGCTTTTAGCGATTACTTTTAGCTGTCTGTCATGTTGCAGCATTTCTCTTGAAATGTTGAGCGATAAATCCTCGCTGTCCACAAGACCCCTCACAAAAGAAAAATGGTCGGGCAAGAGGTCGGAACATTTTTCCATTATCATAACGCCGCTCGAATAAAGCTGTAAGCCTTTTTCATATTCCTTAGTGTAATAGTCAAACGGAGCTTTTTTCGGGATAAACATTAATGCCGAGTAGGTAGCTCCGCCCTCGGTTTTGTCGTGGATTACCGAATGCGGCTCGGTGTAATCCATGAATTTCGCCTTATAAAAATCGTGATAATCCTCATTTTTAAGCTCGGATTTGTTTTTCTTCCAAATAGGCACCATGCTGTTAAGTGTCTTGACTTCAACAGTGTCTTCATATTCCGGGTTATCGGATTCTGCCGTTTCCTCTTTAAGCTTGCTTGATGTCATCTCCATTTTAATCGGGTATCGAATATAGTCGGAATACTTGGTGATTAAGTTCTTAATACGGTATTGCTCAAGGAATTCGTCATATCTTTCATCATCGGCATTTTCCTTGATAAACAGTGTAATACTCGTCCCGTGCGATTCCGGTTCACACGGCTCGACAGTGTAACCGTCCGCGCCCTCGGATGACCAAATAAACGCCTCATCGACGCCGTATTGCTTTGACTTTACTATGACTTTTTTTGCAACCATAAACGCAGAATAAAAACCTACACCGAATTGCCCGATTACCGACAAGTCCTCCGGAGTTTCAGCGGACTTGTTTAAGTCATCCCTAAACCTAAGTGTTCCCGACTGTGCGATTACTCCGAGATTTTTCTCTAATTCGTCCTTAGTCATACCAATTCCGTTATCGGTAATAGTGAGAGTCCGCTCTTTTTTATCGGGGTGTATTGTTATCTCAAACTCGCCGCGACTCAGCCCGAGATTCTCGCTCATAGACTTATAGTACAGCTTGTCCATTGCATCGGACGCATTTGAAATAAGCTCCCTCAAAAAAATTTCCTTGTGTGTGTAAATTGAGTTAATCATCAGCTCTAAAAGCCGTTTCGACTCCGCTTTAAAAGCTTTCAAAGGAGTCCCCTCTTTTTTTGACATTATACAATCATTCCTTTCTGTTTTGAAGTTATATTAGCACTCTTGTAACAAGACTGCTAATATAATTTATCATGTTTTTTTGAGAATGTCAAGAGGATTATTATAAAATTTTTTAAAAACTTTATTTCGATTATATAATATAATAGGTTGATTTTTCGGAGTGAAACTGTCATAATAAAAATATTAAACTTTTGTGAGGTAGATTTGGAAGGGTTAAATTTATTGATGGTTCTTAGGTTGCAGTTAGCTTGTATGTGTTTTACAGTTGCTATAGCAATCCCGTTTTTAACAATTAAGCGGACGGCAAACTTCGCGAATACATTATTTCGTTTTGTGCTTCTTTTTCAAGTAATTTCATTGATATTCGATATGATTACGGTATACACGGTTAATAATCTTGATGTTGTGCCGCCGCTTTTAAATAGGGTTTTCCACATAGTCTTTATTTACGCATTGTGCTGTTTTACATTTTTTACATTCATTTATGTCAGGCAATTGGCGTTGGGAGACGACCGCGGCAAAAAAATGATTGTGATATTAGGCATTCCGGCGGCGTTGTCGATTGTCGCCGTCACTTTTGCGCCATTGGGCTACGCAGAAGCAGATATAACAAATTATGCTGTCGGAGTCGGTGCAAGCATAGTTTATGTTGTTGTAGGCATATACATTGCGGCTATGATTTTTTATATTTTACGGTATTGGGCGAAAATAGATGCCGAAAAGCGCAGGATTATGCTGATAGCATTGCTGTCGGAAAGCTGTATTTCGGTAGTTCAGCTTTTTATTCCGACGTTGCTCGTTTCGGGGCTTGGTACAACTTTGATTACTTTGGCGGTTTATCTTACGGTTGAAAATCCCGACCGTGTTCTTCGGGAGCTTTATTATAATGAAAAACTATCTGTCGAGAGCGCGAAAAAGAAAGTTGAGGAAATCGCTTACATTGACGCGCTTACGGGGATTATGAACAGGCGGCAGTTTATGAAACTTGCCTCCGAACTGTTTGAGGAAATAAAATTAGTAAAAGGTGATGCGTATGTAATCATTTTTGATTTAGACCATTTTAAAAGCGTGAATGATACACACGGTCACAAAACAGGCGACAATGTACTTAAATGTGCCGTTGAAAGGGTGCAAAAATCAATACGACAAAGCGACTTATTTGCTCGTTACGGCGGAGAGGAGTTCGTTTTATTTATTTATGACAAAGACAAGATAAATATAGAAATGTATGCAGAACGTATACGAAGTGCGATAAATATCAATAATATGTCATTTGATGACGGTATTTCTCTCAGCGTTTCGGCAAGTTTCGGCATTACCCACATAAATAATGCGAATGACCTCGAAGACGCGCTAAACATCGCCGATAAGGCATTGTATGAGGCAAAGGACGCCGGGCGAAACAGAGCAGTGGTGGCATAATATATGGGTGAGCTTAGTTTACTAAAAATCAAAACCCGCTCTGTCAAAAGAGCGGGTTTTACACACATTCTATCCAACCAAACTATCCATCCCCACGATATACTTCAAAATCTCCAGCACATCAAATATAGTAGGCGTACCGCTCACTTGCGACTCAGGCGTAATCAACGCCGCATTCCATGCACGGGAGTCCGGTCCGCCGGATTTAATCACGCCGTTCATACCGACAATGTGTTTTAATATTTCAAGTACGTCAAAGATTGTGGGTTCGTCGTTATTGTCGAGGATTCGCCCTAAAATGAAATCAGGCTGAATCGCGCTTTCAACACTATTTTTCAAATTCGATATTTTTATATAAGTGTTGTTAAAACAAGCCGCACTCATTACACCGTTGTCGTAGACGAAGAACATATCGCCTGTACGCTCAATCTCGCCGGAAGTCGCTCTTTCCGGTGTGAGATTCATTTCAAACGGGTTTGCCGCACCTGTTAATGTTGCCTCGGCTACCAACGGGAAGAGTTCGTAGTTTCCGTTGGCAAATCCAACGCCGTTATCGGTTAATCCCAGCCATTCGGGGTGAGGCGCGGGGAAAGGACGTGAACCGGGTTCGCCCGCAGTTGTTTCGTTGTTGTGATTATGGCTAAATTGAGTAAGAAGCTTGAAGCGGGATGCGAATGTAGTCGCCACAACCGAACCGGGGGCAACACTATATGTCCCGTTGCCGTCATCGGTGTAAGTGCTCACTGTGCCGTCTTTTCCCTGCACACTGCCTTTTGTGCCGTCCTCAAGTTCGAAGCTAAAGCTGAATTCGCCTTTGCCGCGGGCTGAGTCAATAATCCACCAAAGCTGAGTTTTATTTGAATGGTTTGCGTTTGCAATTCCTTCAATCCCCGAAAGCGCGGGTTTTAAGTTAGTGATTTTTTTAAGCACTGCATCACCGTTTGGCATATAGTAGCGAACTGCACTCATAGTGCCGCCTTCGTAGATGAACAGCATAGCTTTTTCGCGCTCGGTGTCAGCAGACAAGAGGTTCATTTCATACGGGTTTGCCGCCCCTGTCAAAGTTGCATGGCTCACTAACGGGAAAAGCTCAAAGTTTGAGTTTCCGAATTCCTCACCGTTGTTGTCGAATCCCAACCACGCGGGGAATGACGGCTCAATGCGTCCGGGCTGACCTGCATTGTTGTGATTGTGGTTACGTTGAGTAAGAAATCTGTAATTTCGCGCGAAGATTGCCATTGCGTTTGAGTTGGTTGTTTCGGTGTACGTTCCGTTTGAGTTAAGGTGGTAAACTCTTATATTCCCGTCTTTGCCTTCGACTACACCGCGTTGTCCGTGAGTTCCCGCATCAATCTGCGCTTGTGAGGGGGCGAGTTCAAACTCATAACTAAACTCGCCTTTGCCTCGTGCGGCATCAATCAGCCACCAAAGCTGAGTTTTATTTGAGTGTGGTGCATTGGCAGTAAGCCCCGAGAGGCTGTTTTTGAGTTCACTGATTTGTTTCGTAACAGTATTACCGTTGAAATCAGTCGTTGTCACACCACACATTGTGTCACCCTCGAAAATGAACCATGACTGTGCCGTATCAATTGTGAGAAGCCTGTAATTCCTTGCAAAAACTGCCATTGCATTGGAGTTGGTAGTTTCGGTGTATGTGCCGTTAGGTACACCGTCGGTACGATTTTCGTGGAAAACTCTGATATGCCCGTCTTTGCCTTCGACGATACCGGTTTGACCGCGTTGTTCCGCATCAATCTGCGCTTGGGTACGTGCGAGTTCAAATTTATAGCTGAATTCGCCGTTGCCTTGTGCCGAGTTAAGAATCCATAAGATTTGGTCGTTTTTTGTGTCGGCAAAGCTCACAAAAGGACAAACCGAAAGTACGAATGCTGTTAAAAGCATTAAAGTTAATATTTTTTTCATTATTTTACCCATTCCCTTTCTGCACAAATGTGCCATAAAAGTTCGTTTTCCCATTTACATAGATTATTTTCATTATTTTACCTATTTTCTTTCTGCGCAAAACGCGCTTGAATTTTCCGTACTACATTTTAATTTTATAGTACATTCAAAAATTTGTTATTTTTTAGTGGGTGCGAATGTTGCAAAGAACCGAGTTCTAATCGCAATCCGGGCAACAGCCGTCATCCGGAGGAGGAGGCGGCGGGTCGGTAGGTTGCGGTGGAGGTGGAGGAGGGTCGGTAGGCTGTGGCGGGGGTGGAGGAGGGTCGGTAGGTTGCGGAGGAGGAGGTGGCGGGTCGGTAGCGGTAGGCTGCGGTGGAGGAGGTGGCGGGTTGGTAGGTTGCTGCGGTGGCGGAGTGTTGTTAGTCGGTGGCGGGCCGGTAGGCTGTGGCGGAGGCGGAGTGTTGTTAGCCGCTTGAGTATTATCGGCCGCCGGTGCATTATTAGCCGGTATCGCATTATTAGTCTTTGATGTTGTAGCCGCAAGTGTTGTTGTTACAACTGTGGTTGTTTCTTTTTTAGTGGTGGTTGCCGATGCGGCAGTTGTCCGCTGAGTAGCGGTTGTTGAGTCTGTTGTTGTGAGTTCTGTGGCTTCGGTTGTGGATTCAAGCGGTTGCGCATTACTGTGACTGCAAGATGTGAAGAGTACAGTCACGCTGACCGCTAAAAGAAACACGCTAATCACCGAAAGAATAACAAGCAGAGTTTTTTTCATAACTTTTTACCCATTTCCTTTCTGCACGGGTGTGCTGTAAAAATTCGTTTTCCCATTTATTCGAAGATTGATTCTCAAACTTTTTACCCATTCCCTTTCTGCACGAGTGTGCTGTAAGAAGTCTTAGAACCTGTCTTCATAAGCAAACACACTGCTAAAACGGCGGATTTTCCGCCATACTGCGCGTTGATTTTTGCTTAAATATGCACGGATATTCGCACAAAAATCGCCTTGTCTGACGAAAAATCCGCTCGTTTTATCAGCACGTTGCTTATAGAAGACAGGTTCTTAATTATTTTCAGGCATAGGAAAAAGACCTAATGACATACAAAACCACGCCTACCGAGGGTTGGGGTAGTTCCCCATTCCACGGCACGGCAAAAAGTCCCGAATGAGCATAAGTCTTATTTGGGCATATTAATTATTTAGTTGTGTTTTCAAGGATACAGGTGTTGCAAAGACTGTTTTCGGAAATGCCGACTTTGAAATTGCCGCAGTAATCGCAACTTTACAGTTAGCGGATGCTACACCTAAAACCGCCGCTTTGGAGTTGAATTTTTTTAAGCCGTTAATATGTAAGCATACTTTACAGCATTTGGCAATGTCATCGCATTCCTCTTCTTGTTCTCCCTTGTTTTCCTTGTTGCTCTCTTGGTAATCGCCGTAATCTTCGATACAACTATGCTCGTGTTCGTGATTAATAAGCGAAAACCCTACGTTATCCGAAAGCAAAAAAACTAATGCAACGCATAACGATAACGTAAGCGCAGTGACTCTTTTAACAACCGCAGTATGTTTGAATTGCATAGTTTTTCCCCTTTCCGAACCTAATTATACCATGTAGTATATCACATCTTTTTTTGTTTGTCAATAGGTAATTTATTGAATTTAAAAATTTTTTATGCCGAGCCGAATGCAGCCTTTTCGTCGGTAAAAAAGCTAAAATCCTGCCCGCTTACGACTAAGACATCGTTTTTGATAATCTGGGTTGTTCCCTTAGGGACTATTACTTTGTTTTTTCGTTTAATCATGATGATTAGCATATCTTGAGGAATGTTCGCATCGGTAATTGATTTCCCCGCAAATGTATCACCCTCTTCGACTTTATACTCATATAGTTGCGTACTGACACCGTCGAAATAGTCGGTAAAAGTTTTCATAACCGCATTTTCATCGCTGTCATCGATTAAATCAAGCTTTTTCGCTGCAAACGGGATTAACGTGCCTTGAACCATTACCGAAAACAGTGCCACATAAAATACAAGGTGGAACAGGTCGTAGGGCAAGCTCCCTTCAAGTGCCTCGGTAGCTATAATGGCAAAAGCGATTGAAGCCGCGCCGCGAAGCCCCACCCATGACACGAAAATCTGCTGTTTAATCGGGGTTTTAAACCAGCTCAAAATGAGGGCAGTCGCAACGGGGCGTACCACAATAATAAGCAAAACAGACAATATAGTCCCTTCAACGGCAATCGCGGGAAGCATTGACGGATGTGAAATCAGCCCGAGCATAAAGAAAAGCACAATCTGCATAAGCCACGATATGCTGTCAAAAAATTGGACTGTGTGCTTTTTATGGCTGAACTTGTTGTTTCCGACTACTATTCCCGTGATATATACGCACAAAAGCCCGTTCCCGTTTACTAACGTGCAAATTGAAAAGCTCATCATAATAATCGCAAAGATTAATATCGGGTAAAATCCGGTATTCTCCAGATTCAGGCGTTTCAGCAGCAAAACTGCCAAAACCGAAGCTAAAGCGGCAATTATAAGCGCGGCTGTTATTTGTATTAAAATGAGTTTTATGAGTTGGGTAAGCGACATTCCGCTTCCTTGTGCTTGGAGTGCGGTAATTGATATAATCGTAAGCATATACGAAAACGGGTCATTGCTCCCGCTTTCAATCTCGAGCAAAGGCGCAAGCCCACCTTTAAGGTTCAACTTCCTTGAACGTAGAATCGAAAATACCGATGCCGCATCGGTTGACGACACTACCGAGCCGAACAACAATCCGTATAAAAACGGAACATTAAAGATAACAAAGCAAAACGAGGCAATCCCGAAAGCGGTTATAATTGTTCCGAGCGATGACATAATCCCCGCCCTTAGCGCGACAGGTTTTGCCGTTTCCCACTTTGTTGCAAACCCGCCGTAAAACATGATAAACACTAACGCAAACGAGGCGATTGTGTCAACCGGAATCGCCTCCGTAACGCTTGCATCATCTGTAAATATTCCGCCGAATCCGCCTCCCCTCATTATCGTTCTTATGACCATTCCCGCAAGCATTCCCAAGACAACAAAGATTAACAGCGACGGAACGCCGAAGCGATGCAGAGCCTTGCTTAAAAGGACACACAAAAGAATGATTATCGACGCTATAATTAAAATGATGTACATAAATCCCTCTCTTTCTTAAAATATTTTACACTTATTTTCATATTGTATCATATTTCAGAGAGGTTGTCAAGAAAAAATCTGCCATGTTTGCCGATTTTTTTGCCGATTTCAACTGTCAAAGTTGAGCAAGCCTAATTCAGCGCCGATTTCTACGATAAAACTTTTCCTCCTTCTGTAAAATTCTCTTCTTGAAAATTCGTCAATCCCCAAAATCTCATACGGGTATTCATGCCCGTTTTCACAGTTAAGCAGAACTGCCTTTCGTAATTTCTCGCGTGAATCCCGCGCAACGTCTGCCCCTAACGATATAATCGCCCGCTCCACTGCGCGTACAAACTTGGCATCAAGGCTCTCCTCGAGTTTTTCAAGCCGTTCGGCTTTTGCCGCACTCGGGTCTGATACACTGTTCCCTCTTGCCCCGCCGACTGCACCCTCAAACCCGGATGTGTGCGAGTAAATTATGTCCATCCTCCTGTTTTCATAGTCCTTTTTGCGCCTTTCGTACCCCTTTGCGACTTGCTCACATAGTGCCGTTACATCTTTCGGAATCCTGATTTTTGCCGATTTACTCATTTTTTTACCCCTGCCCTTTCTACACAAATGTACTTTAAAAGTTTCTTTTTCCGCATTTACGCAGATTTACTTTCAAACTTTTACCCCTGCCCTTTCTTTATAATTCACTAAATATTATTCCTTTGAGGAATATTCCATAAAGGAATAATAACATAGTTTTAATTGCTTGTCAACCCCTTTTTAAAAATTTTTATTCCTTTTTGACATATTTATTATTGACATATTTGTCGAAGTGTGTTATACTGTCCTACAGCAGGAAAAAAAAGGGGGGGTATTTATGCTGCCGCAAAGACTAAAACAGCTGAGAGCTGACAAAGCCATAAACCAAATTCAATTGGCGGAGAAAATGGGAGTCACTCAGGGGACGGTCGGCAAGTGGGAAACGGGCAAAAGAACTCCCGATGCCGAAATGTTGCGCAAGCTTTCCAATTATTTTACAGTGCCTATTGATTATCTTTTGAGCGACGGTCAATCCGCCGAATTGCTCCTTTTAACAAGGATTTCGGGACTTACTGATGAAGACAGGGGTAAGCTCTTAAACCAATTCAGCGATACTATTGACGTATATTTGAGGAACAGACAAAATGCAGAAAGTAATAAATAAAGCGCGGGAAATATTAGTAAATCAAGGTGAGGAGTGTGGTCTGCCCTCGTTCGAATCGGACATTAGGGGGATGAGGTTTGAGAAAAATATCATTTTTGATACTTTTCAAAATTATGCAAAATTAACGGGTGTCCCTCCGTTGTTGTTTAACCGAATAAAGGACGGGTGTACTCTTATAAATGCCGACACTCATATAATCTTGACTCATGCTTTACCGAAAGCCATGCTTCACCGTTTCGTTTCATCGGACACGGCGACAAGATTGCGGAATTTACAATTTCGCAATAACTGGACTTTGGCGCATGAAGTCGGTCATGTTATATTAGGGCATATTAAGGACGATGCCGAAGAAGAGCGTCAAGCCAACTTATTCGCGTCGGAGTTGCTTATGCCCGAGTTGGTTATTCTTGAGTTAAAGCGCAGACTTGAAAGAAGCTTGCCGACTCATGAACTGAGCGGGTTGTTCGGCGTTTCGGTTAGTGCGGCAAATACGCGAATTTCGCAAATCGAACGCAGGGAATGTTTCTCGGCTTATCTTAAACATGAAATAATGAAAAAATACGAAAGTCTTATAGATGAGTATGTAATTAAAAACAAGGAAAAATTATGTCTTACAATAACAGTATAAAGCAAACCGGGATGGTGGCAATCGTGGGGAGACCGAATGTGGGTAAATCCTCGCTGTTTAACAAAATTATAGGTACACGCACCGCTATAGTAGACGACTCGCCGGGGGTCACTCGTGACCGGCTTTACGGGCAGAGCGACTGGAACGGGCGGGAGTTTACCTTGATTGATACAGGCGGACTTGAACCCGATTCCAAGGATTTAATCCTGTCGAAAATGCTCGCACAGGCGCAAGTCGCAATTTTAAGTGCGGACGTGATTGTGTTAGTCGTTGATATTCGCACGGGAATGAGTGCAACAGACAAGGATATAGCCAATATTTTGCTTAAAAGCGGTAAACCTATTCTGCTCTGCGTTAATAAATGCGACAATGTCGGCGAAACTCACCCGGATTTTTATGAATTTTACAACTTGGGCTTGGGTGAACCGTTTGCAGTTTCATCGGTTCACGGGCATGGCACGGGCGACTTGCTTGACGCGATTGTCAAGTTGCTCCCTGTCCCCGATTCTGAATACGAAGACGAATATAAAGAGATTACCAAAATTGCGATAATCGGCAAACCTAATTCGGGTAAATCCTCGTTAGTCAACAAAATTGTAGGTGAGGAACGGGCAATTGTTTCCGACATAGCGGGGACTACGCGAGACGCGCTTGATACAATTGCGGAGCGTAACGGCGAGAAGTTTTTGTTGATAGACACTGCCGGATTAAGGCGTAAATCGCGGGTGATTGAGAATATTGAGCATTACAGCGTTATCCGTGCGTTAAACGCCGTTGAGCGTGCCGATGTTGCCGTAATCATGATTGATGCGTGTGTCGGATTCACCGAGCAAGACAGCAAAATTGCCGGGTATGCTCACGAAAAGGGCAAGGCAACGGTAATCGCGATTAACAAGTGGGATTTGGTCGAAAAGGACGGCAAAACCATGTCGGTATTTAAAAAGCAATTGGCGGTCGATTTCTCGTTCATGTCTTACGCGCCGTATGTATTTATTTCCGCGCTTACCGGGCAGAGGATTGACAAGCTGTTTGAAATTGCCAAAGCCGCTTTAGAGCAAAACCTCACTCGTATAGGCACGGGGCGGCTCAATGATATGCTTGCATATGCGACTTCGCGGGTTCAGCCGCCGACTGACCGCGGCAGAAGACTCAAGCTTTATTATATCACTCAAGCTGATGTCAAGCCGCCGACTTTTGTAGTTTTTTGCAATAAGATTGACTTGTTTCATTTTTCTTATCAAAGGTATATTGAAAATCAGATTCGTGAGGCGTTCGGATTGGATATGACTCCTATACGGATTATTCCGAGAGAGCGGGGAGAATAATATGCTTTACGGTATGCTTTATAGTAGCAATCTTTTTTATAATATTTGTATTGCTTTTGCAATTATCGCCCCATACCTTATTTGCAGCATTAATCCCGCAATTATCGCCGCAAAAATAAAACACGGCAAGGATATACGGGAAATGGGCTCGGGCAATCCGGGGCTTACCAACACGTTGCGGACTATGGGAAAAGGTGCGGCGGGTCTTGTATTGCTGTTTGACGTGCTTAAAGGAGTAATCTCGATTTTTGCGGTATGGGGGCTTTATCGATTATGGTGGATTCAAATCGCACAACCCCTTTCATCGTATTTCGACCTGCGGCGTATTGTATTCGACTATCGCAGTTTGTCGTTTTTTCTTTGGATTGCCGCGTTGTCGTCCGTATTGGGACACTGTTACCCCGTTTATTATAAGTTCAAGGGCGGAAAGGCGATTCTTGTCACTGTTGCGACTTTGTTTGTGATAGATTGGCTCGCGGCATTAATTTTGCTTTCTTTGTTTATAATAATAGTGGTGATTACCAAATACGTTTCGCTCGGCTCGGTAATTGCCGGCAGTCTTTACCCTGTTGTTGTGTACGTAATCGGCGCGTATGTGTGGAAGAAGCCCCCATCGGTAAACAATGTAGGCGCGGTATTTTCAATTGCGGTTGCGGTGTTATTGGTTTTTAAGCACAGGGGGAATATTAAGCGGCTGTTTAACGGGACGGAGAAGAAATTGGGACGTAAGGAATGAAGGGAGAGGGTAAGGGTAAAAGCTTTAAAAGTGTTCTTGGTAAATGCGGAAAACGCAACTTTTGATTTCATGCTTGTGCAGAAAGGACAAGGGTAAAAAAGTGGCAAATATTTTTATTTTAGGTTGTGGATTTGGGACTGCTTTGTCAGTACTTTGGAGCAACGCCGGGCATAGGGTTATCTGTTACTCTAATTTCCCGGAAGAGATAGAGACGATTAAGCGTGAGGGCGAACACAAAAGACTGCTCCCGGGTATTGCTATACCCGCTGAGATAGAGTTTACCTGTGACATATCAAAAGCCGCCAATGCAGACATTGTAGTATTCGCAGTCCCGTCTAAGTTTATCGGGCAAGCCGCCATGGAGGCCGCCCCCTATATTCCGAAAAATGCAGTCGTTGTAAATGTAAGCAAAGGCTTTGCCGAATGTGTTTGCGAAAACGACTGCGGCAGTTCACATACTCTCCCTATATGCCGACTTTCGGAGATTATAGGTGTTTTTGTCAAGCGGAATCCGATGGTAATATTGACAGGCCCGTGCCACGCGGAGGAAGTCGGGCGCGGATGCCCCACTGCGGTAGTCGCCGCAAGCCTTGCGCGAGAGTATGCCGAATATATTCAAACAACCCTTCAGACTAAAAGTTTTCGGATTTATATAAACGATGACATTGTGGGGAGCGAGCTGGGCGGCGCGTTGAAAAACCCCATTGCCCTTTGTTGCGGAATTGCATTGGGAATGGGGTTAGGTGATAATGCAGTCGCTGCAATCATGACAAGAGGAATGTCCGAGATAAAGCGGTTGGGGACTGCTCTCGGGGCAAAGTGGCAAACTTTTACCGGGCTTGCGGGAGTCGGCGATTTAATAGTCACCTGCACATCCAAGCATTCCCGCAATCATAGGGCAGGGCTGTTAATCGGGCAAGGTGTTTCTGCGTCCGATGCAGTAAAACAGGTCGGGACTGTTGAGGGATATGAGTGTGTCAAAATTGCGTTGCGGCTCGCAAAGGAGAGGGGAATAGACATTCCCATTTTTGAGCAACTATACAAAGTCTGCTATGAGGGGTTTGCACCGGAAAAAGCATTGCAAGGTTTAATGAACCGCCCCCAACGTGACGAACGCGAATTTTTTTGGTGACACCTTCTCAAGAGGTCTATTATTTAAAAAATCCCGACAAAAACTCAAACACGGCGAATTTTACTTTAGGGGCATCGTTAGCAGCTTCATTGCCGTCTTCTGTTGAAGCATTGCGGACGTTGATTGCATCTGTTGTTTCGACTTCGGAATTGTCAGCGACGGCGGGGACACACAAAAGCGGGAACATTACGCACCACCAGTTTTTGCCGTTTCCCTCGCCGATAGTGATTCTCAGCGCGGTATAATTACCTGCGGGCAGGGTTAGGTTGTCATAGACCCTTGTTGTAAAATACATTTCTGTGATTTCCGCCGTGATTTCGGTATTGTAATTATTTTCCGCCGCAAATTCGCGTGACAGTTTTTCTATTTCGGGCAACAGGCTCTCGCTTGTCCGTTTTGCGGATTCTAATGTGCCGCACTCCCCCAGTATCGGCGTAAAGTTTTGTAAAATGCGGTCGCGGAGCTTATATTTGAACTGTTGGTCTTCTTTTGAGTCTGAATTGGCAATTATATGCAGACGCAACACCTCATCGGGAATCCGCTCACAATCTGCGGCAAATGAGCCGAACCCCGCAATTGCAACCGATGCAATCGCCCCCGCAAGCATGGCAATGCTCAATGCGTGTTTTTTAAGTAAATCCGCTATAAATGTTTTCACACTAATTTCTCCTTACTGATAATTTTATTACAATTTATACCTGTTAATATAATTATTGGGCAATTTATCACAGTTATACAAAAATTAGCGTCAATGGTGAAACTTTTTCGGTAAAATACCGTACTACTAAAGTGAAAAGGCTTTTTGAATATGAATAATCCCGATATTCCAAAATATGAGCTTGACTATTATTTTAATAACGTGTATGCTGAAACAGTTAATGCTGTTTCTCGTTTTGTCGTAAACAAGTGCGGGAACATTCTCGATGTCGAGGATATTCTGCAAAATATATATGCACGTTTTTTTCGCAGAATCCTCAAAAAAGGACACAGCGACATCGAAAACCCGGAAGCGTTTTTGATTAATATAGCCAAGTTTGAATGTAAGAATTATTTCGGCGGACTAAAGAAACATTCTCCTGTCAGTTCTTTTGCGGACTATTCCGAAGAGCAGATGTACGAGATTGAAGCTGAAATGTCTAAAAATTCCAAACGTCTTGAGGACGTGCTGTGTAATGAAATGTTGGCGCGGCAAATTTTTGAAGACATTGCATCGCAAGACTCGCTTACAGGAAAAATCTTTTACCTGCATTTTGTCTGCGATAAAAAACTGGACGAGATAGCCAAGGAGTTGGACATCACGCTGTCATCGGTAAAGAATAAGCTTTATCGAACTATTGAACGCCAAAAAAAGAAATTTAATATTTAACTTTTGAATTTAATAAGCTGTTTGAATTTAATATTTAAACTTTTAAATTTAATAAAATGCTTAAGTTATAAAGAGAGGGGGAAGCTTAAATGAACAAACATGAATTTTACAAAGAACTGATGAAAGAGTATACTTTTGATTCGGCTAAGGTTCGTCGCACATCAAAACGCGAAAAATATTCCTCCCTGAATTTCACGGGCAGGCGTTGGTGGCATATTCCGTCAACTGTTGCGGTTGCGGCGGTTTCGCTCACGGTCGGGCTGTTCTCATTTTTCTACAATGCGGGCAGCGGTTCATCGCCGTCATTCCCGACAAACGGAATCGGCGAATCAACATCGGCACTTGAAACGGCAACGCTCGGATTTGGGACTAAAACTTTGTTCCTCTCGTTTAACAATTCTATCACACTTCACGAGATGCGGAATACGCTTGACTCTGTTTCGGATACGGGGAATATCGTTGTCGGAACATTGTACATCCTTGATGAAAATAATCAAGTTTCGTCATTCAGTCTTTCCGAAGATAACAGCGGGCTGAACGAGTTTAATAACAACTCGGCAAAAATTATCGGCGCGAAGGTTTATGCACCCGCCGCATTAATTGACGATTTAAAACAGCAAAGAGGTGTATCACTCGCGGAAATAGGGAGCGACAGTATGAGCGATGATGATTTTATCCCGCTTATTATTGAGGAAATAGAAACTCCTGTTACCGAAACGCCGCAACACACCGATGAAACAACAGATTCGCCGCATGAAAGTGTGCCGCCGTCTTTTGAAAAGTTTGTTAATCTTAGTGTGCCTGATGTGATTGAGGCGAGTTTTATCGGCGATTATCGGTTTATTGCGGTGACTAAAAATGCCGTTACTCTCTATGAAATATCGGCGAATAATTTTGAAAGCTTTGAAATAAATCCCGTTTCCGAGCATTCTCTGAGCAATCACAGGAAGCGTTCATCAATCACCGGGCGTTCCTCACTTTATATAGGGACTAACGGAGGGAAACCCGTATTGCTCTTGGCAGATGCGGAAACGCAAAGTGTCGGCAGCATTGATGTAAGCGATATAGTCGGTTCAGGCGAACTGCTTAACGCGTTTTATGACGATATAGGTCGCAGAATTATTGTGAGGGTGAGGGATAAGGAAAATAACGCAATTTACGTTATAGACAGAAATACCTTTGACGTTGCTCATGTGGAAAATTCATCGCACGATGCGGTTACTCTCGCTGTCCACGGTGACGACCTCTATTTCTCGCTGAATACCTCAATTTACAAATACGATATGAAGGCGGGTGTTTCAACCGAATTGTTCAGCGCGTTCGGTGAAGCGGTGAGTTTTGAAAGAAATGCAAACTTATCCGCTTTTGTAATGAACCTGAACGGCGAATCGCGCGTGTTTACTGCAAGGAATCAATCCTTTACCGAATGGGTGGACTCCCCCGGAGGGCTTGCGTTCTACAAAAACAGTTCCGAATTGTTGACCGACGGCGACAGCTTTTACACAATCTCAGACGGCGCAATCGAAGCTTTCACCGGTCAGCCATGGTCGCCCGATAGGCAATTTGCATCGGACTTGTTCAAAGTGTTTGAGCTTACCGAGGACAGCATAAATATTTTGATACGTTAATTTTAGTAAACAAAAATAAGTAAAGACTACCGTGGATTTCTATGGTAGTCTTTTTGTTTTAGAGAACTTTTAAACGGGGTGTATTTCTAATCCAAATTGGTACAGTCTCACAGCTTCAATAACGCTCCACACAAGGCACACTCCCGCTAATCCCGCCAACACCCTTGTCTTCGCCTTAGTTCCGACAAAAAGCTTGTCAATGCCCATTATAATCAGTGAGATAACTGCCCACGAGTAAAACAATGTGCTTAGTACCACTGCGTTTTCGCCGATGTTTAGCGATGACATAAGGATAAAATAAGTTGACATCAAAATCCCGGCAAATGAAACTTGGGCAAATCTGTTTTTGTAATTCAGAATAAATCCTAAAACGGCGAATGCGGATATAATTATGCCAAGCCAAAAATATGGCGATTCCATGCTCGGCTCTGTTTGCCACCACTGGTTTCCGGTAGCCGGGCGTATTCCGGACGGAGCGGGGAATAAGCACGACGCTATAAAATACATAAAATGTGTGAGCCTTGTTCCAAAGCTGTAGTCATTAAAAAGCCAACCGTAATCGTTAAAAGCGTTCACCTGTGCCCGTAAATCAACCAATCCCCCGATTTTCCCGAAAAATGTCGTAATAAACACAAAGACCGAGCTGTACAAAAAAACATTTTTAAGGGTTGATTTGAGCCAATTTTTTATGTTTACCCCTGCCCTTACGGGTTCAATCGCTAAAAGGAATACATAGACGTTAGTAACTATCATTCCTGAGGCAACTGATAACCATAATGCATCTTCGCCCTTGTTTTTTTCGACTCCGCGTAAATAGATATTATGATAAATCGCAAGGACTAAGAAAACCAAGGCAAACAGTCTCCGCTCAACAATCATGGCTAAAATTACATTAGGGTAACTAAAGGAAAAAATCAGCAGGGCGATAATGCGTACACGGATATTTTTAGATACCATGCGGGACAAAGCTATAATAGCCAATAAAAGAAGCTCAACTTGAACAATTTGCCTCACAATTACTTCCCAAAACCCATCGAAGCGGGAAAGCGGAATTGTAAACAAGAGCAAGGGCATTGCAAAGTTCGGCTGTAGGGGGTATTGATAATAAGACCATATATAAAACGGGTCTAACAAGTATATCGCATCGGGGAGCGTGTCATAAGAATACATGAAACCGTTACCGGAAAAATGCTTATGATAAACATCGGTGGAATTGTAAAGAACGTCTATATAGCTAATCGCAATGACGGTAAACACTACAAAAAACACCAATTCATAGCGGCTGAACGATTTGAACAATCCCACTACAAAGTCAATCAACACAGTTAAAAAGAAAACGTACATTAACGCCAGCGGCAAGACCAAAGCCCACAAAGGCGGAAGCGGTGTCCACAGTGTTTCACCGTGGTGAATAATTCGTTCGGTGACATGATGATTAAACCTTGATACGTAAAAAAAGCCGCATATTAAAGAATAAATAACAAGTATAATTCTTGCAGGTTTAGGCTTTTTCAGCAGTCTGTCGTAAAGCTTTTCGAGGAAATCCAGCTTAAATAAAATCACAATAAGCCCCGCAAGCACAAATCCCCCGAGCAGGCACACGAAAAAAAATGCCATAGTTGTATTTTCGTTAAACGCAGACACAAAATAACCTTGCCCATAAGCGTTAAAAACAAGCGAAAGATAAGTCCCGCTCAATGCCACTATCATTTTAATCGCGATTAGCCATACTTTTTTTGATTCCAATTTCAAATTTTTGCCCATTCGTTTTCCCCTTATCATCCTATTACTTTTTTATATACTATATAGTAGCAAAACGGTCAAAACCGCATACAGCCCACATGACAGCAGAAATGTTTTGTCGCCGAATATTACGGTAGTGGGGTCGCCGTGTGAATTAACTTCATGGATTAAGAGCAGATACTTAGACACGATGAATATAATCAGCGGGACGGTGTAGACCATATTGTTCCCTCTCTCCAACGTCCAAAGCGAGTAAAAAACAATTGCCAAAGCGGCACAGATGAAGACAACCCCTTTCAGGAAGTCCAAATTATACTGTGTCAGGGATTTTCTCGTTTCGTCGGCGTTTTCGCTCATAATCATTTCGCCGCGTCGCTTACCGAATGCCATAAACAATGAGGCGGCAACAACTGTCAAAAAAAGCCAATCCGAAACGGCTACACCGCTTGCCGCACCTCCTATGTAAATGCGGAGCGAAAACCCCGCCGCTATACAAAAACAGTCGATAATAGGCATATGCTTTAAACTCAGCGTATACGCAACATTTAAAGCTAAGTATATAACGCTGAATATCAGAGTTGCACAACTCCCCCAAAAAAGAGTCAAGGAAGCCATGGCAGAAACACCAACGGCGGCAAGTAATCCCGCAAGAAACCATGCTTTTGATTTTGAGATTATGCCGGACGCTATCGGTCGGTGTTTTTTTACGGGATGCGCCGCGTCTTTTTCGGCATCGTATGCATCGTTAAAAAGGTACACTGCCGATGAAATAAAGCAAAACCCGGCAAAAGCGACAATAACGGACAACATTTTATCGGAATTAAACAACTCAAGTGCATAAACAATCGGGATAAAAATGAAAACATTTTTACTCCAGCTTTTAGGTCGCATTGCCCTTATTATATGTTTCAAGCTTTCACCACCTTTTAACACTTCCCAGCTCTTTTTTACTCCAGCTTTTAGGTCGCATTGCCCTTATTATATGCTTCAAGCTTTCACATCCTTCTTAACACGTCCACGCCCTTTCTTAGACGATTTGCGTTTAGGTCTTTCCAATCCCAATATCTCGTATGTAAGGTCGGAAAATTCCATTGACGATTTAGAACGCGGCGCGTAATTGCTCACTGTCTTACCGTGAGCGGGTGCTTCGGCAATCGCAACGCTGCTCGTTATTTTTTGCTGAAACACATCGGTATCAAGCTGTTCGGCGATTATATTGGCGAGTTCCTCGACTTCCTTAGTTAAAATGAGACGCGGGTTATATTGGTTAAGCACAATTCCGCGGACTTCGAGCATTTTGTTGTAATACTTTTTAATGGCATAAATAGTTTCTTGCAATTGGGCGAACCCCTGCAACGACAAAATCTCGGGAATCATGGGGATAATAAGCCAGTCCGACGCGACATAAGCATTGATTGTAAGCACCGACAGCGCGGGCGGGGTATCAATCAAGATATAGTCATAATCGGCAGCAACGGTATCAATCTGTTCTTTAAGGATATGTTCCCGCCCTACCGAGGTCAATTCAAGCTCACAAGCCGAAAGAGTAATATTAGCCGGGGCAACATCGCATATTTCGGTATGCTGGATTATATCATAAATCCCGACCGTTTGTTTGAGTGCGTTATACATGGTATAGCCGCCCGAAGTTGCATCAACCCCTAAGCTGAACGACAAATTCCCCTGCGGGTCAAGGTCAATGGCGAGGACGGATTTGCCCATTTCAGACAGGCAACCGCAAATAGACGCACAGACGGTAGTCTTCCCTACACCGCCTTTTTGATTGGTTATAGTGATAATTCTTGCCATTTCACACACAATGTGTGGTTTACCGCACGCACTGTCGAGCAGTGAAAATTGCAGTTTACACACGTCCCTTTCTTGATACTTTTCAAACTATACTATGCCTTTCTTTATAATTACAATCATCGCAACGGCATTTACGGCGCAAACTCCCCCGGCGACTGCAAAAGCTATAGCGAACACAGAGAATGCCGATGACGTTGCCGTTGATACAGGCTGAAGCGAAATCCACCTCCACCTTGTCCCTTCGATATTTCCCACCGCGCCTGATTTCCCGCCCTTTTCAAAAAGTTCATACCGCTCAGTACCGCTTCTGTCGCTGTACGCCGCGGCACTGTCCCTCAAAGTCGCGCTTACTGTGTCGGTTGAGCTTATAACAGTCCCGCTTTCGTCAAACACTGCAAAGGTGCTTTTCCCGTTTGCCGCCTGCGATACATAGTCGGAAATAAGCTCTGCCCGAGCTTTCAGTATTATATACCCTATTATATCCCCGTCTTTTTTTATTGGTTTTGCGCAATAAAACCTGCCGCCCTCATAAAATCCCGAAACGGGAACGGGCGTTGGTGCAAGGCTTGTCAATTCCGCAACATCGCGGAAACTCTCCGAACTGTTATAATCGCCGGTATAGCTGGCAAAAATATCGCCTCGGCTATTGGTTATCAATATGTCGTAAATCCCGAATCCGCTCTCTGCGTAAGCCGATAAAAGCGGGACGACCGCCCTCCCCGCATCGGATTTTTCGGCAGCGGCTTTTACCGCGTCAAGCTCGGCGGCAGCAGTTAAAAAAGCATTGTATTCGCCGACTAAAGCGGTAATCCCAAGTGCTTTTGAATAGCCCGCCTCGGCATTGGTTTCGGCATTTAATCCCGACCAAAAATTCAAAAGTGAAATTAATCCCGCAATTGACACCAAAACAAAAGGCACAGCAATAAACAGAGCCGTTATCTTCTTAATTTTTCGCACAAAGCACCTAAGAATCTTTCTTCATTTTTTCAATTTCAAGCTCAATACGGCGTTCTTCAAGCTGCAGGTAGTTTATATAAGAGGAAATCATGTCCTCCTGATGTGATGACATTGCTATAAAACAGCACCTGTAGCCGACAACCTCGCCCTCATCGGTAACTTGAATCCTCAGAACCTTTGCCGTCGCTTCTAACCTATTGGAGTTGAGTATAGTCGTAAACGAGATTAAATCATTCTCGCGGTACTTTTCATCGGTTTCAACGGCGATAAAAACGCCCCCGATATTTATGTCATAAATTTTCCCGTAAAGATTAGGATTATAGGGCGTGACACTCTCTCCCCTTGTTACATCGGCAATGCGGCAGTTTATGGCAGTTTTTATCCTGTAATACCGCCTTTGGTTTTCGAGCTTTTTCGCTTTCTCAATGTTGAGAATCACACGCAACTGCCGACTTGTACAAATGCCGACCGTGCAAAAATATTTAATCCTGTCGCCGCCGCGGGTGGTAATTACCACATCTGCCGCCTCACCGGAAGCAATCTGCGGAATATTCTTCCCTCTTATCATTAAAACATCATCGACCTGCTTTCTGTTCACCGTTCTCGTGAGGAAAGAAAAGCCTTTGCTGCACTCGAGAATCATCTCGTTATTTTGGTTAAATATTTGGATTGTCTTAATCTTTTCGTTCAAGTGACCCACCCCTTCTTAAAATTATTCATCTTAAAATTGAATCGCATTTCAACTCATTATACAACAATAGTTAAGATAAATCAAGTCTCAAATTGCAAATTAAGAAAAAAATATTTATCTTGCCATAATTTGATACTGTACAAATCGAAAAAACTATGCTATACTGTATTTTGTCGGAAAAGCGAATAAACTTACGGGAGATAATACAAAAATGAAATGCTATTTCCACTGTGATGCGAATATGTATAGAAAAAGGGTCAGGACATTCTTAGAGTACACCGCTGTACCCATTGTCCTTATTTCTGTGTTTTTAACGCTCTGCCTGTTGCTGAGTCTGCGAAATCTTATGCAGAGCCAGTTGCTTTTGCCCGCCGCGAGAATTATTCTCGCCGTAATATTCGTCTTCGCGCTGATTGTCCGCATTATGCTTGAGGTTGCCGAACACAAGGTAAGAGTTCACTCCAAGTATACATATGCGGAAATAGGGTTAAAGGACGTTATAATCAGCCTGTATGCGGGCAGTTATGTTCACAGGGGGGGGCAAACAGTCCTGCGCAGGTTAATCGTAATTCCGCTCGACAAGCTTGAAGCGGCAAATGTTACCAAAAAAGAACAAATCCTGATAACGGCTAAACCATCGGCAATTCGCGATTATATAGGAAATACCGACAGATTAGGGTATTATTTCAAGGACGGTAACTTGAAATTTAAAGAATTTTACTTTGAAGAATGCGGATTTAAATCGGAGGAGCAATTTTTAGTACCGCGCCTGTTTGAAAATGCGGAGGAAATTGTCAGCTCTGTTTTCGCCGCGAAAGAGCGTATGGGTCATCTTCCGCCGTCAAAACCGTATGTTTTTGAGGAAATGTCATTTGTAAAAGCTCGCAAGGCTCGCGACAAATCCAAAAAAATGAAAGATTATTGGTAATTTGTACAAAAATGTTTTAAAAAATTTAGGACAAATTGATGAATTTTTGCCAAAATAAAAAAATGTGTTGAAATTCATAAAAAGATGTAGTATAATTGATAAATCACAATTAATCAAAATGAAAAAGTAAGTAAATGCAAGTAAAGAGAGTAAAGAGGATAAAAGTTTGAAAGTAAATCTGCGTAAATGCGGAAAAGAGGCTTTCAACGGCACATTTGTGCAGAAGGGGCATGGGTGAAAACATGGGGTTATTTAATACGACTTCTTTTAGGATATTAGAGCAGGGTTTGAATTTTTCTGCCGAGAATAAGAAGATAATTGCGCATAATATTGCAAACATTGACACACCCGGCTATAAGTCCAAGTATTTGACTTTTTCGGGGGTTTTGCGCGAAAAGATGAATCCGAATGCCAAATTTAAGAAAGAGCTTCATTTAAGGATAAACGATGTTTATGTCGACGAGATTACCAATGGTCAGCCGGACGAAAACAATGTTGATTATGAGGTTCAAGCGGCAATGCTGAAAAGCAACGCACTGTGGCAGGATGCGATTATGACACATTTAGAGGGTTCAATGAGCTCAATGCGGACGGCGATGAGACGCAATTAAGCGTTCACCTGTATATAGTCGGTCAGTTTAAGTTTAGTCGCCGTTTGCGGCATATTTTCCGCCATACTGCGTTGATTTTTACTTAAATATGCACGGATATTCGCGCAAAAATCGTCTTGTTTGACAAAAAATCTGCTCACAAATCAGCAGACTAAACTCAAACTGACCGACTATACTATTATAAATGAGGGAGAAATACGATGGCTTTTTTGTCACATCTTAATACGGCTGTTTCCGGGCTTACCGCGCAACGCTTGCGAATGGACGTTATAAGCCAAAACATAGCGAATGCAACGACTACTGAAACCGAAGAGGGCGGGCCGTACAGACGGCAGGTTACTCTTTTCGGCGAAGTTAAGGAGTTTAAGAACATAAATATCGGGAGAAACAGGCGTTTCGGCGACATTCTTAATATGACTCTTGCAGAACGCAGAGAATTGAAAAACGGCGGAGTTCAAGTGGCGGAAGTGCGGAAGTTAGAGGACGAGGATTCGCCTTTTACTCCTGTTTACGACCCGACACATCCTCACGCCGATGAAGACGGGTACTATTATCTGCCGAATGTCGACGTTGCCGAGGAACAGCTTGATTTAATGGCGGCGACGCATTCCTATTTAAACAGCCTTGCCGTGTATGACACTTTGGTGCAAATGGCACAAAGAACAATTGCGATGGGTCGCGGCTGATAATTTTTATGGCACATATTGTGCAGAAAGGACAAGGGTAAAAACATGAACATTACTAATATTATCGGTATTCCGCAGGTTGGAGGGGGAACAGTTACCGCTCCGGTTACTAATACGGGTTCATCGGGGCAACCGACTTTTCTTGATGTATTCACACGTATTTTCGGCGATGCGGTTGAAATGTCGGAGATTTCGGCGGCGGATAAAATCAGATTAGTGTTAGGTGAGGCAGACGACTTGGAAATGATTCAGCTTAATAAGGAAAAGGCGGGGCTTGCAGTAGAATTGCTCACAAACGTGAGGAATACAGTCCTCGATTCCTACAACGAAATTATAAGAATGCAAATTTAGTAAAGGTGAAAGTTTGGAATATAGATAGGAAAGGTCAAGGTCACAAAGTTTGAAAATAGGCACTTGTTGAATGGGAAAACGAAACTTTTATGGCACGTTTGTGCAGAAAGGTCAAGGGTAAAATAATGGAAAAAGTGAAAGAGACTTTCTCGAAAACATACACAACGACAAAAGAGAAATGGACGGGGCTTGCCGGGAAAACTAGGGCGGTAATTCTCGCGGTTGCCGGAGTTATTATCGTGTCCGCAATTGTAATAACAGCACTTTTGAACACATCAAGCCATGTTTTGCTGTGTAAAACATCCGGTGCAGATGAAGCACTTGAAATAACCAATGTTTTGGCGACGGCGGGGATTGCCGATGTCAGGACTAATCTTAACAATGATGTTCTTGTACCTGAAAATGTTGTCGTTCTTGCGCGTACAACTATTGTTGATGCAGGTTTGCCGCGTCCAGGATTTAACTATGACACGTGGGACACCGGTGTCAGTATGTTCTCGACAGACAGGGACAAGAACGAAAAAGCCAAGCATCAACTCCAAGAATGGATAATGGCGCAAATGACAAGTATTCCCCAGGTTGAGAGTGCAATGGTAATATTACATATTCCAAACTCTCAGAATTACGTAATGGTAGAAGACAGGCAAGAACCGCGTGCAACTGTGATGCTCACCTTGAAAGCGGGTCAAACGCTCAGTAACGAACAAATAAAAGGGATTCACTTGATGGTTTTAAACGCTATTCCCGACATTAAGGAGCATAATATAACTGTAACAGACGGAAATGGTATTCAGCTTATACCCGATGACTTGTCGGGAAGGGCAAGCGATGACCTCGCATTAATGCAGCAAAGACTCACGTTGGAGGCGGGCATGATTTCGCTCATGGCAGATAACGCCGAGGCGCGGCTTAATCCGCTGTTGGCGGCTGTATGGGGCGAAGGCGGCTACTATGTTGCGGTTAATGTTGAGTTGGACTTCAGCGATGACGGAGAAGTAATTGAAGAGATATTTACACCTGTGGAAGGGCTTGACGGCGGAATTATAAGGACTATTTCGGAAAAAGCCGCGGCGGGAGGAACTGCGTTAGACGGCGGATTGATAGGGTTTCCCAACAACGGGGACGTTGCCCCCGATTACCCGACAGTCCCCGAAGTAGAGCCGGGTGGAGAGTTTTACGTGGAATGGGGACGGGATGTGTACCACGAGATTAACAGACGGCTCGAAACCTATAAGAATACGGGTCTGCGGATAAAAAGAACGACTGCTTCTCTTGTAGTCGATTCCGAGCCGCTTGCCCCCGCCGAAATTGAAACGTGGCAGGGAATTGTCCAAAACGCAACAGGCGCGATGGAAGTTACTGTGGCAACGCGAGTTTTCGCCCTCAGCCAGACTCCGGGAGACCGAATCGGTTTCGAATCGGGCGACATGACACGCAACATCCTTATATGGATTATTGTAGCATTGGGCGTGCTTTTGGTAATTTTGTTTATCTTGGCGATAACTACATCCGGCTCTAAGAAAAAACGTTTTGTCCGCAACCGCACAATGGCGTATGCAACAGAAGGCGCGGGCGGATATATCAGCGATGATTCATTTCAGCCGGTTATTCCCGACCAAGATGCATTTGAACTGCAAAGTCTGCTTGAGGAAACCGATACAAAGGATGTTGTGCTCAAGCGCGAAATAAAAGAGTTTTCAAAAACAAATCCGGATATTATCGCACAATTGATAAGAACATGGCTGCGCGACGACGAAGTTTAGAGCAGGGAGCGTGTTGACACTATCCGATATTTATAGAGAAAGGAATGCTTTGTAAAAATGGCGGCTGATGATAAAAAAGTTGAAATGAACCCGATGCAAAGAGCGGCATTAGTGCTGTCTTCAATCGGTGTGGAAAATGCATCAAATGTATTTAAGCATTTTTCCGATGATGAAATAGAGAGATTGACATTGGAAGTCGCAAAGCTTGACTACTGGCCCGCAGAGCAAGTTGAGGCGGTTCTTAACGACTTCTACGAGCTTTGCCTTACTCAAAAGGTTATTTCCGAGGGCGGGGTCGA
The DNA here is from genome assembly GCA_009777415.1 of Oscillospiraceae bacterium. Classification (GTDB taxonomy): domain Bacteria; phylum Bacillota; class Clostridia; order Oscillospirales; family Ruminococcaceae; genus Ruminiclostridium_E. The sequence goes on along the minus strand of WRLX01000003.1, from coordinate 15,820 downwards.
TTATGCGAGAGAGATTCTCCAAAAAGCATTCGGACAGCAACAGGCAGACATTTTATTTGAAAAAATTACAAAACAGCTTAAAACTAAGGCGTTTTCATTTGTACGCAGGGCGGACTACAAAAACCTGCTCGCAATTGTTCAAAATGAACACCCGCAGACAATCGCGCTTATACTGTCATATTCACGGAGTGACCAAGCGTCGGCAATTTTGTCGGAGCTTCCCAAAGAAGTGCGGATTGATGTTGTTGAGCGGATTGCGCGTATGGATGCTGCCGCACCGGATGTAGTAAGGTCAATAGAAGCGACTCTTGAGAGAAAGTATGCCAACCTTGTTACTATGGACTCTATGGAGGTCGGCGGTATCAATTATATCGCAGATGTACTCAATAATGTTGACAGAGCTACCGAAAAGTTCATTTTCGATGAGCTGATTCAAAGAGACCCGAGGCTTGCCGAAAACATTCGCCAAAAAATGTTCGTTTTCGAGGACATTGCTCTTCTCGATTCTATGGCAATACAAGCGTTCCTCAAGGAAATAGATGCAAAAGACCTGTCAATCGCCATAAAAGGCTCAAGTGCGGAGGTTGCGGAAGTTATTTACGCGAATATGTCGAGCCGTATGCGCGAGACAACACAAACAGATGTGGAATACCTCTCAAATGTAAGAATGAGAGATGTTGAGGAAGCGCAACAAAGAATCGTTGCCGTAATACGGCGGCTTGAGGACGAAAATGTACTCGAAATAAACAAAGGCGGCGGCGATGATATTATCGCTTAAACAGGATTTATATACCGCTTAACTATTAAAAATCCCACTGGATTTTTAATGTAATTGACGACCGTGTCGTCAATTGATGTTGGCTAAAGCCAACGGTGAAGCGTCATGACGTAGTGTCGGGAGGAGTTTCACGCCATAATTCGCCAAAGGCGAATTAACAAAAATCAAGGATTTTTGTCCGACAAGCAGTATAAACAGACTCTAAAAAAAGGGGGGAGTATGAAGGGTGTAATAAAACAGGGCGGGTTTATCAGTGTTACCGGTGTTGCGCCCTTGCCAGGTGGTATGCAAACCCCCACCCGCTCAATTGATAACGGCGAAAAGCCCAAACCTAAAAATCAAGTGCCTACAGAGCAGGAGACAATTGCGGCGGCTTTATCTAAGGCGGAAATTGAGGCAAAACGTATCCTCGATGAACAAGAGGCAGAGCTTGAGGAATTGAGACAGCAATGTAAGCGGGAATGTGATGAGCTTTTGAGGCAGGCTGAGGAGAATGCCGAAAAGTTAATTGACGACACAAACAGCATGATAGAAACTTTGCGTGAAAATGCCGAGAATGATTGTGTGCAGTTGCGCAAAAAAGCAGAGGAAACAGGGTATTCGGACGGGTTTGCCGCCGGGGAAAAGCCGGGCTATGATACGGGATTCCAAAAAGGCAAGGACGATTGTACCGAAACGCTGAAAGAGTTAGGCGCGATTCTCGAAAATGCACTAAAAGAAAAAGAGCAAATCTTCAAAGATTATGAGAATCAACTGTTTGATTTGATTTTTACCATCTCCAACAAAATTACTGCGGGAAGCCTTAACCAAAAAGACAAAGCGGTAATTTCAAAGATGTTGAAAGAAGCGGCAAAAAATTTCAGAGGTTCAGCGTTTGTTAAAATATCCCTGTCAAAATTAGATATAGAAGAATCGGTTAATGTAGATTTAGAGGATTTGACCCGTGTCTTCGGGGATAACCAGCACATTGAGTTTGAAGTCCTTAAAGATGCGCCGAAAGGCACTCTGATATTAGACAACGGCAGCGAAATCGCCGATGCCGGGATTCAAACCCAGTTAAAAATGATAGAAAATCTCGGCAAAGGCAAGTTTAGGAATAAGCCGGATTTAAGTGGTGAGTAAATGGATTTAAAAGGCTTTCGCCAAGAGTTGGAACAATTCGATTCTTACCGCAATATGGGCAAAATCGAAAAGATTATCGGCATGACTATTGAGGCTACGGGTCCTTCATGCAATATCGGGGACGTTTGCAGGATTTTTTCCAAGGATATGCGAGAACACGTCTTTGCGGAGGTTGTGGGATTTAACTCAAACAAAGTCTTGTTGATGCCGTATACCGATATTGAAGGGATTGGGCCGGGGAGTATCGTTGATAATACAGGCGATAAGCTGATGGTTAAGACTTCGCCTTTCTTGGTGGGGCGGATTATTGACGCGATTGGCAGACCGCTTGACGGCAAAGGCGAAATAGGATACTCCGGAAGTATGCCGATTACGGGAATTGCCGTAAATCCGCTCACACGTCCGAAAATAGCCGAGCCGCTTGAAATGGGCGTAAAAGCAATTGACGGCATTTTGACTTTGGGAAAAGGGCAGAGGATTGGCATTTTTGCCGGTTCGGGCGTGGGGAAGTCCACACTTATGGGCATGATTGCGCGAAAAGTCAAAGCCGACCTCAATGTCATTGCGTTAGTAGGGGAACGCGGACGTGAAGTCCGTGAGTTTATCGAAAACGACCTCGGCGAGGAAGGAATGGCGCGTTCGGTAGTGGTAGTGGCGACAGGTGACCAGCCTGCGATGTTACGTAATAAATGCCCGCTGACCGCGACGGCTATTGCCGAATACTTCATGCAACAAGGTAAGGACGTTTTGTTAATGATGGATAACCTCACAAGGTTTGCCATGGCGCAAAGAGAAGTGGGGCTTTCTATAGGAGAACCGCCGATTGCGCGGGGGTATACTCCGTCAATTTATTCGGCTTTGCCTAAATTGCTCGAAAGGGCGGGCAATTTCGAGAAAGGGAGCATAACCGGGATTTACGCTGTGTTAGTTGAGGGGGACGACACTAACGAGCCTATTTCCGACACAGTGAGAGGGATTATTGACGGGCATATTATTCTTTCGAGGAAAATTGCGGCGCGTAATCACTATCCCGCGATTGATATTCTCGGCAGTATATCAAGGCTTATGACGATTATCTGTCCCGATGACCATAACGATGCCGCCAACCGTCTGCGCGATTTGCTGTCGCTTTACGACACTAACTATGACTTGATTACTATCGGGGCGTATAAAAAAGGCACTAACAGCAAGTTAGACGAGGCTATAGATAAAATTGACGAGATTAATGCGTTTTTAAAGCAAAAGGTAAATGAATCCTTTGATTTGGCTGACACGGTTGCAATGTTGAAGCAGGTGGTGTTGAAGAGCTGAAAAGTTAGGAGGAAAATTGAAAAAATTTAAGTTTTCGCTTGACAAATTGCAAAATTATAAAGAACAGATTCTTGAATCGGAGAAAAACACACTCGGGATTTTGAGGAGCGAACTTCACGCACTCAACTCCGAGCTTGACGGATTGATAAGCTTGATTAACCTGAAAAGCGATGAGCTTGCCCACATGATGATTCGGAGCGTTACTCCGACCGACTTTGCGGCAAGTAAGCGGTTTATCACCTTTAAGCAACAGGAGGTACACACACTAAGGCGGGCAATCACGCTCAAAGAAGAGGAAATTGAGCGGCAGTTAGAGGTTGTAATCGGGACGACTAAGGAGGTTAATACCCTCGAAAAGTTAGAAGAACGCCAGTTGGAGGAATACAAATACGCCGCACTTAAAGAGGATGAACTCTTTATTGAGGAGTTTGTGAGCAATCAACGCACAAGACAGCAAATGATTCAGTAAGAGCTTGTAAAAAGAACTCCCAAAAAATTTGTGAGGAATTGTAAAATAATTTTTCTTGACTTTTTATTAATAGTTATATATAATAAGAGGTGATATTTAATGAAAGGAGGTGAATAGTTAAGGTATGAATGTTGTAAGCATGGCAAACCCCGTTTCGCATGAGACGATTTTGCCGAAAGCTTTGACAAAATCAACACAGTATGGGACGGAGCTTGCGCAATCGCCCGAATCCGCCACATTCGCCGACTGTCTGCAAAATTTGGAGTTGCCTAAAACGGACATTTCAACGCAATCCGAGGTTGCGACTGATGAAATTGAGCGGACTGCGCCGAGCATTGAATTGGAAAATAATCCATTGCTTGAAATTTACAGTAAAGCTGTCGAAAGTGTAACGGAAAAGGTGTGCGGATTAAATGAGAGCCAACCGCAGGCGCAAATCACGCAATTGACACAGCTTGTCAAAACAGTGTGGGAAGAGTGGCAAAAGTTACAGGGGGCGTTTACGCAAGGGACATTAACGGCGCAGGGGGCATTAACGGAGCAGAATCACGGCGAGATTGAGGTTGATTTAGCAAACGATAAAACAAAAGTGTCCAAAACGCAGACGGCGCGGGTTGCGCAATATGAGGATTTTGTGAAAGAACTTGTGGAAATTTTCATTATTCTCATCAATTACGGCAAAGGCGAAGAAATTGACGAGAAACAAAAAATCGATGCAATCATCGAAATTTTGGCAAAACGCGAAAAACGGGTTGGAGCAATCGAAAACAATGCCGGGACCGAGGAAGGAAGAGCAGTTTACCAACTTCACGAAAAAACAGGGGAACTGATAACACAGTTACTTAAAAAAGTTTACCCTAAAACTGAGGATTGGTCTATTATAGCTCAACCGACTAAGGGCGGCGCAAAGCCACTAATTGAGGCAAATGAGAGCGTTGGCGGCAATGCTGTTTACAGAACGGCAAAGCCAAACTCGCAGGAACTTAAACAATCAGCGTCTCAATCGTATGTACCGAATGTACACGGCTTAACACAATCGGGGGAAATAACTCAAACGGCTATCCCCGCAAAAACAATACAATCCGCATCCGGCATCGCAAAGTCGGAACTGTACACTGTGCAAAATGAAGTGTCAATTGAAACCCCTAAAACACTACACGGTGTTACTCTGTCGCAAACTCTTTCGAGTGCGCAAAACGGGCAATTCGGGCAGGCACTAAATACCAAGGGTTCTCAATCGGTGTTTGGTGTTCCGGGTTCGGAAAAATTCCGGTATGTCTCAAGTAATATCGCACAAGACATTACCGAATATGAGGTTACGAAGCTTTTCGGCGAAAACAATACCGGGCGGCAAACGGAAACGATTATGTATCAACGCCCGATTATTTTCGGAGAAGTAATTGTTTCTGAAACGGCTGAAATAAGCAATGCAAAGCTTGAATCGCCGGAATCGAATGAATTAATTGAGTTTGACGAAACTTCCATGGACACAAAAGCGGTTGCTCACACAGTAAATGCGGAAACAAAAAAAGAGGCGGCAAAAACAAAAGCGTTAGAAACGAAAGAAACTCTGCCGACTGAATTTTCGATTCATGCGCAAGCCCCTGTATTCGGGCAACAGGTTGCCCTTCAAGTAAGCAGTTCGATTGTTGAAAACCTCGAAAAGATTATTTCACAGGCAAATGGAACGACTGAAACGCAAACAATGCTCGACCCGTCTGCGGAAATTCTTAAAGGAAGTGGCGAAATTGTCACAAAGTCTACGAACGTGACTGCCGCAGCAAAAGCTTTCGGAAGTGAAGCGAGCGAGTTCAAAATCACGCTGAATCCGGAACATCTCGGTAAGGTGACTGTTAAATTAGTAACGAGCGAGAAAATTCCGGGGGAAGTAAAGGTAGCGGTTCAGATTATTGCGGCGAGCGAAAAAGTACGCGATTTGCTCATTGCAAGGGCGGGTTCTGTACGGGTGATGATTGAGTTGAGCGGAGTTACTGTTGAGCGGTATGATGTTGTTACGGACGGTGAAAACCAAATAATAACATCCGCAAACGAAACCGCACGCGATATTCTTGATGATGAGAGCGGCAAAAACGGGCAAAACAACGCAGAAAATCAAAAAGAATCCGAATCCGAACAAGAACAGAATGAAATAAGTTTTGCGGAATTTATTCAAACTATGATTTAAGTTTAATAAATCTCGCGCCTTAAATTATCGAAAGGGGTGATTAGTAAAAATGGCTGTAAACAGTGTTGGTAATATTCTTGATAACAGGGTAAAGTATGCGGAGCTTTTCCAAGACACCCGAAAGTCGGACATTTCGATAGAGACTTTTTATCAGTTGTTAATTGCAGAAATGAGCAACCAAGACCCGCTTGACCCTATGTCAAACACCGAGTTTATATCCCAAATGGCGTCGTTTACATCATTGCAGGTTCAGCAGGAGGCGTTGTACTACAACAACGCTAATTACGCATCGTCATTGGCGGGGAAATCGGTGATAGTAGCCTACAGCACAGGGGGAGACGGATTAGACGTTCAGCAAGGAGTAGTCACGAATGTCAACCTCTCGGGCGGAGAATTTTTGGTAACAGTCAACGGCAAAGAGTATCCGCTCAGTAATATTATGGAAGTCCTCGATAACAGCTATGACGGAATGGCGGGAGGAAACAACGGAGCGTTCGCAACAAGCCTTATCGGGAAAAATGTCACAATCGGCTTAGTCAGCAGCGCGGGAACACCTGTTGTAGAATCGGGAATAGTGCAGAGAATCGAGATTAAAGACGGGCAAATCCAAGTAATAATAGCCGATATTGCATACCCGCTCTCAAGCGTTGCAAAAGTTGAGCCTGCCGAAACGGCAACCGAGGAAACTGATGCGTGGCAACCGGGAGGAAGCGTTGAAACACAAGTGAATGGCGATTGAGGTGTTCATTAAAAGAAAGGAGGGGTGATTATGCTGCTTAACGATTTCCTGAAAATGAATAACAGACAAATCAATGTTTCGACAGGGCAAGTGGGGACGCATGATACTGTTACAAAGACACAGCCCGCAGTAAACGAAAACGGCGAAAGCTTTGCAGATATTCTCGCAAAAAGCAAAAGCGGCGTTGAATTTTCAGGTCATGCAATGAGGCGTATCGAAAGCAGAAGCATAGATATAACCCAAAATTCCAAGCTCGACAGGCTCAACAGAGGAGTCGAGTTAGCGGCGCGGAAAGGAAGCAGCGACGCATTGGTTTTAGTCGATTCGACAGCATTTGTGGTAAGTGTCAAGAACAACAAGGTAATAACAACAATGAACGGCGCGGACTTACAAGGGAACGTATTCACAAACATTGATTCCACTATTATTATTTAAATTTAAAACGCAGCTTAAAAAATGTCGGACTTTTGTTGAGCAAGGGCAGTTTTTAACTTGTCTAACGCCGACAAAGGGGACAGATTCGCTTTGACTGACAGATAAGCGATAAAACCGCTGCACTATCGAAAGGAAAAAATCTAATATGATTAAATCGCTATATTCCGGAGTGACCGGGTTAAAAACACACAACCAAAGAATGGACGTTATCGGTAACAACATCTCTAACGTAAATACAACCGCGTTTAAAGCGGGGACTGTTACTTTTAAAGACGTTTACTACCAAACAAGGCAGAGAGCATCGGGCGGTGACTTTACACAAGGTGGCGTAAACCCAATTCAAACAGGTATGGGTGTACAGTTGGGGACTGTGGGCAAAGTTATGACCCAGTCCGGCTTGACTTACTCGGACAGTGTGTTCGATATGGCACTTGAGGGCAGCGGGTTCTTCCAAGTAATGGACCAAGCGGGCAACATTTTCTATACTCGTCTCGGCAGATTCGGTCTTGATGATTTCGGAAACTTAGTTGACCCCAACGGAAATATGGTTCTCGGTGTTTCGGGCAACCCCACAGGAGTTCAAGCCGCATCACAGAGGATTAACATAACTATTCCCGATATACCCGACCAACGCGCAGTTGCCATCAGTGAATTTGTTATGGGACGTAATATCTATGAAATAGCAATCAGAGCGGGACAATACGGCCCGGGCGGTAATATCGGCTTGACTATTACCCATTCAAACTCGCCTTTTGCGATTATGAGCGGTACACAAGGGCTTAACGTGCAAATGGACTTGACTCACGACTACAGGGCGGAAGCAATTGCGGGAAGACCGGGCGATGTAGTGGCGGGTGCGCCGATGCCTCCCGAACCTACATTAAGCGCGCCTCCTACTCCTGCTGAAATGTTGGCACTCGCAGAATGGGAACAGGAGCTTTTAGAAAGAATTTCACATCTGTTTGCTACCGACTTAAATGAGGCTATCCGTATCGGCGGCGTAAATGTTGATGAAGCCTTGCTTCCTCTCGAAATTGAATTCAGTTCTGTACCTTCGGTTACTGCCGCACAATGGGCAAACAATTACAGAAGCATTCCGGGTACGGATATTAATCTTGAATTTGAAGTAACTGCACCGGGTGCAAGTGGGAACAGATATGAAGTAACCGTTTCAACTGTTGCGGGAATGGGCGGCGTTTCGGCTCAATGGCGCGGAAATGTTTTGGAAATAACTTTGCCGCGTGACAGAGCAGTTTCGGAAGCTGAAATCCAAGCGGAAATTGCAAGAGCGGGAGCTAATCCGGCATCTACGGCAGGTGTAACACGTGCGGGCGACCCCGCGGCGGGGCAACCGATAATCAATGTTCGCGCATTTACCTTTGATGCGACCGGAAATCCCGTGTATGCAACCCTTCCCAACCCGGCTTTTGACCCCGATATACCTATAAGAATTCCCGACCCCACTTGGGTTGACCCCGGCGATGGTTCTGTTGCGCCGATGGTTGCCAACCCGGCTTATCAGCCGCCGACGATTGATAACCCCGCATACACTGCCGGAAATATTGATTCATCGGGCATTACAAACAACATGACACTCAGAATCGGTATGTCGGGCGGCGAAGACAGCTTTTTCCAAAGGGCATTTACAAGCCTTTCTACAATGCAGTTGCGCGGCGGTTCGTACCAAGGGCCGCAGACTCCCGATACTGCGGATATATTCGTTGACAGAGACGGCGTAATCTACGGCGAACACCCTGTTCACGGGTTACTGTTGTTGGGTCGTGTTGATATTGTTGACTTTGTAAATCCGGAAGGTTTACAGCAGGTGGGTACATCTTACTTCAGAGAAACACTTGCATCCGGACCGGCACAGGTGCGTATTCCTCAGGCGGAATCCGAATCTTTCATTGTTTCGGGTGCGCTTGAAATGTCGAACGTAGACTTGTCGAACGAATTCTCCGACATGATTATCACTCAAAGGGGATTCCAGGCGAACTCAAGAATTATCACAGTGTCTGACTCTATGCTTGAAGAACTTGTGAACTTGAAGAGATAGTGAGCAATCGGTGATTGGCAGTTGAGGAGGTTTACTCCTCACTGCCGGCTCATCGTTGCTAATTGTGCAGATTATTGCTAATTGTGCAGAAGGGTCAGGGGTAAAAGTTTGAGAGTAAATCCGAGTAAATGCGGAAAACGAAACTTTTAACACCCGATTGTGCAGAAGGGGCAGGGGTAAAAGTTTGAAAGTAAATCCGAGTAAATGCGGAAAACGAAACTTTTAACACCCGATTGTGCAGAAGGGGCAGGGGTAAAACTATGATTTTATTGACTAAACTCGGCGGAAAAGAAATACTCATTAATGAGTTGCTTATTGAAACGGCACAAGAGACCCCCGACACGGTGATTACCATGAACAACGGACACAGTTACATTGTGTCGGAAAAACTTGACGAGATTAAGGACAAGATAGTGGAATTTAACAGACTGACGAGGCGCAGACCCGGTCGTTCAAACGATTAATAAAAGTTAAAGAGGGAAACAGCATGAATCTTACGTTTATTATAGGAAGTATTGTAGCTTGGGGGATGGTTCTTTTCGGAATCATAAGCGGTGGCGAAGAAGGGCCGCTTGCGAGCATACTCGTATTCACGCATTTACCCAGTGCGCTTATCGTCGTCGGCGGTGTATTTGGCGTTCTTATTGCATCGTTCCCGATGGAGGTTTTAAAAACAGTTCCCAAGCTTGTGAAAATTGCGGTTTTTCCGCCTAAACACAAACCGAAGGAATACATAGACCAAATCGAATTGTTTGCGCAGACAGCGCGGAGCAAAGGCTTGCTTGCGCTTGAGGACCCCGCAAACAAATGCGAGGATGTATTCCTTAAACAGGCGATTATGCTTGTGGTTGACGCGAATGACCCCGACAAAGTGCGGGCAATGCTTGAGGACTCGATTGAGTTTACTACAGAACGTCACTCGGTCGGTATATCGGTGTGCGAAAAGGGTATGGCGTTAGGGCCTGCGTTCGGTATGATAGGAACACTTATCGGATTAATCCTGATGCTTGTAACTCTCGGGAACGAAGGCTCGGACTTGGGCGGCTCAATGGCGGTTGCCCTTATTACGACTTTCTACGGCTCATTGCTTGCGAATGTATTGTTTGCACCTTTGGGGAGTGCGCTTAAAAACGCACACAACAAAGAAGTTTTGTGTATGCAGTTGGTTGTGGAGGGCGTTATGTCAATCGCGGCAGGTTCTAATCCGAGATTAATTAGGGAAAAACTGGAATTTATGCTCGCAAAATCCGATGTAAGCAAAGGAAAAGCGGCGGGTACAGTATAAATTATTTTTTAATTAAAATAATTGTTGCTTTTTTGAAATTATTGTGTTATACTGTAATGAACAGACTTAATAAAATTGCAAAAAGGGGGTCAACACGATTATGGCAAGGAAAAAAAAGGAAGAGCAGCCGGTTAATACCGATGCGTGGCTGAACACATATGCCGACATGGTAACACTGTTGCTTTGTTTCTTCGTTATGATGTACACGGCTTCTGTTCCGGATGAAACGCGGATGCAGTTTATTATGCAGTCGTTCAAAAATCTCAGAGGCGAAACAGTCCAAGCTGTGGCGGTTGAGCCGACTGACGACAGCCGCACGGAAGAACAGGAAGACCATCCCGGTCCCGATGACCCCGCAACGGCTACAGGCGAACGCCCCGGAGTTCCGGGTGCGATGCCGCTGACTTTCGATGATTTGTACAATTGGGTGTCGGAAAAAGTTGATGCAAGCGATTTCAGCACGGCAATTACAGTCGGAATGTCGCAGGGGAAACTTCATGTGCGGTTTGATGCGGATATTATGTTCGCGCCGGATAGTTTTGAATTGTTGCCTACAGGGAGAGCGGCACTGAACCTAATCCACCCCGGAATCAAAGCGGTCGGCGATTATATCGATTCGGTTGAAGTCGCGGGTCATACTGCGGCAGTCCCGGGCGGGGGGCGTGGCGGGATAAATGACTGGTATTTATCAAGTCAACGCGCTGTTACCGTGACCGACTACTTAGATTATTGGGCGAGAATGGTTGAGTCAAGTAAATTCCAAACAGCGGGATATGCACAGCATCATCCTTATTTGTCTAACGAAGATGAATCCACAAGAAGGCGGAATCGTCGGGTTGAGCTTGTAATTACCCGTAATGATTTTGAGGTTGAACGCACAGGTGAAATTATTGATATGCTTGTGCATGACTATGGATTGGGGGCGACCCCGGGCGGTGACAGGCATCCGTCTCCACAAGACCACAGCCGAGCTGCACAGGTGGCAAGAAAACTGCTCGAACGCTACGGTATTGCCGATGATGAAGCGGATGACAGGGCATTAGTAGGCAGCGATGCTGACGAGTGGGGGCCGGTAATTCCTGGAATACCTGTTTTGTCCGGTCGCACCGATAATAACGACGACAACAATGAATAACAACGGGAGTAACCGCGGGATTAATAGCGACTAACAAATTAAATTTATAAGGGTGGTGATGAGTTGGCAGATGCTCTTACACAAGAACAAATAGACGCGATGCTAAACAGCGCCATGTCGGGCGAGGCACTTGAATTAAATCCCTCTGCCGTAGAAATCACGGTAAAGGACTACGACTTCCGCGCACCGAAAAAGCTGACTAAAGAGAGAATGAAGATTCTCGACAATATATTTGACAATTATGCGCGCCTTATGTCGTCTTACCTCACGGGGTTGTTGCGGCTTTACTGTAAAGTGACGCTCGTTTCGATTGAAGAGCAAAAATATTTCGAGTTTAACAACGCGTTGCCCGATTATGTAATGATGGGGATTATCAGCCTTAAAGTTGACGATGAGGATGTTGACGATGTTACTGCGATTGTGCAGCTTTCCAACTCAATATCATATATTATGATAGACCGACTATTGGGGGGGAAGGGCGAATACACCGATTCGGAGCGGGATTTCACCGAGATTGAAATAAACGTAATGAACGGAATTATTAAAAGCTTGGCAGGAATGTTCCAAGAACCATGGGAAAACTATGTGGAGCTTGACCCCGTGCTTGAAAAAATTGAGACAAACTCACGGGTTATTTCCAACATTGGGTACGATGATACAATGGTAATCGCGGTGTTAGAAGTTCACTTGAACGATATTAAGTCAATTGTTTCGGTGTGTATACCTGCGTTGGAGTTAGACGGAGTAATGCAAAAGTATGCAACCTTTAATGTAAGGGGTAACAGAAAGAGCGATGCGGCACGCGAAGACGAACGCAAGGAAACAATAATGACGACTCTTTCGCAGTCGTTGCTGAACGTGACTGCGGTTCTCGGCGAAACCAATCTTGATATGTTTGATGTGATGAATCTTCAAATGGGGGATATAATCCCTTTAGGGAAGAGCATAGACGGAAACATAATGCTCAATATTGCGGGGCAGACTTGGTTCGATGGGAAACTCGGGGTGTATAACAGCAAAAAGGCGATTAAAATTGAAACTGTGCTGAAAAGCGATTTTGAGGCATAAAGCGCAAAAGCAGTATATGGAAAGGAATTGGACATATAAATGGCGATTAATGAAATAACGGATGTTCAGAAGGATGCGATAGGCGAGATAATGAATATTGGTATGGGCAGTGCGGCTACGGCTGCATCGGAGTTGCTCAATGCCAAGGTTTGGATTACAACGCCTACTGTAAGTGTTCTGCAAGCATCGACAATGAAGAGAGAAGAGCTTGAACCGGCTATATGTGTCAAAATTGTCTATACAAAGGGTATAAGCGGTTCAAACCTGATGATTCTCAAGCAAAATGACGTTCAGATGATTTTGAACCAGCTCATGGGTCAGCCGTTGGAGCTATTGCCGGATTTTGAGTTTGATGAGCTGAATATAAGCGCGGTGTCGGAGGTTATGAACCAAATGATGGGTTCATGCTCGACTGCACTGTCTAAATTCCTCGACATGAACATTGACATATCAACTCCGGTCCCTCATATAATGGAGCAAATTAATCTCACGCAGCTTCAGGATTTTGAGCCGGAAGATATGGTTGTTGCGGTAAACTTCAACTTGACTATTGAAGATGTCATAAACTCCGAGTTTGTATCGGTTATGAGCGTTGCTTTGGCACAGGAGTTGTCGAACAGGCTGATTGACCTTAACACACCGCAGGCTGAGCCTGAACCCGTTGCCGCGCCTGCCCCGGCACAACAGTCGCAGCAAATGCCGCAAGCGACTAATCAAATGCCGCAAGGGCAGCCGATGATGCAGGGAATGCCGCCGATGCAAGGAGTACCGCCGAGCTATCCTCCGCCGGGTTATCCGCCGCAGGGCTACCCGCCGCAGGGAGTTCAGCAAGGAATGGTAATGCCCCCTTACGGGTATCAACAATACGGAGGGTATCCTATGCAAATGCAGCCGATTAATGTTCAAAACGCCCAGTTCCACCAGTTCGAGAACTTCGATGTTAATTTAACTGAGGACCAACGAGATAATTTGCAACTTCTTATGGGTGTTCCGTTGCAAATTTCAGTAGAAATAGGGACGGCACGCAAAAGGGTAAAAGAGATTTTGGGATTCACCCCCGGTACGATAATTGAGCTTGAGCGTCAGGCGGGTGCGCCTGTGGACATTGTAGTAAACGGGAATTTGATTGCCCGCGGGGACGTGGTGGTAATCGATGACAACTTTGCCGTGAGAATAACCGAGATAATAAAATCAAAATTCATGGATTCTTTGGGCAAGGAATAGGTTTGGCGTGTTTAAGAAATAATTTTAAGGAATAAATTTAAGGAGTAATTTTTATCATGGACAAAAAAATATTGCTGGTTGACGATGCCGCATTTATGAGAATGCTTATAAGGGACACATTGACAAAAAACGGGTACACTAATATCCTTGAGGCGGCGGACGGTGAAATCGCCTGCCAAGTATACGAGGCGGAAAAACCCGACCTTGTAGTCATGGACATAACTATGCCGAACAAGACGGGGATTGAGGCTTTGGCAGAGATTAAAGGCAAGAACCCATCGGCAAAGGTAATTATGTGTTCTGCGATGGGGCAAGAGGCAATGGTTGTGGAAGCGATTAAGTTAGGCGCGCTTGACTTTATTGTTAAGCCGTTTAAGCCGGACAGGATTCTCCAAACGGTAACAAAAATATTAGGCTAAGAAAGTATTTGAGGGGATGTTTGGCAATATAGGGTAGAATAAGAGGAGGGACGCGCGAAAATAAAAGCGGTTAATCCTCTTGTTTTGACTATCCGTAAAAATCCGGCAACTTGTATTGAAAAGGGTTTTCCCACATAGCGCAAAGAAGCTTATTGACTGATATAGAAAGATTGATACTTTTGCAACTAACATTGAAAAGGGGTAAAAATGGAATTTTTGTGGATGATTGTTTCGCTTTTAGGTGTTTTGGGTTTAATGTTTTTGACATTTTTCGGGCTTAGGATGCTTAATCGTCGTATATCCACTACAGGCGGGCGACTGCGTGTAATTGACAGAGCGACTTTGGGTCGGGATTCCATGATGTTGGTTGTATCGGTCTGCGGCAAGCTTATGTTAGTGGGTGTTTCATCCCAACGGGTTGAAAAATTGGCGGACTTAGAGGTTACCGAGGAAGAGTACGTTGAAACGGCGTTCAGCAATACACAAAAGGGCGTATTGCCTTTTTCGGATATATTAAGTAGTTTTATGGGGAAAAAGAAAGAGAAAGACGATGAAAGTTTTTAAAATTGCGAGATTTTTTGTTTTTTTCGCTGTAATAGCCCTTTTTGTTTCCATGCTCACAATGACGGTAACATCGGCACCGGGCGAAACCGGACTGATGGCTGATGCGGCTAACGAAGGGGTGGAACTTGCACCCGAACCCGAATCCTCGGCGTTAAATGACTTGATTGGCGTAGACGGCTCACAGCCGTTGGAAATCCTGTTGCTGATTACGATTTTATCGGTTGCACCATCGATTCTCTTGATGATGACATCGTTTACCCGTATAATAATTGTATTCGGGTTTTTGAGAAACGCAATGAGTACCCAATCAACGCCGCCGAACCAAGTTTTAACGGGACTTGCTTTGTTCCTTACAATGTTTATTATGTGGCCGGTATTTGCGCAGATTAATGATGAGGCATACCGACCCTATGTAAACGGGGAATATACTGCGTGGGAAGCAGTTGAGGAAGCGGGCAAACCGCTGAAAACTTTTATGCTTAGACAGACAACCCCGGCTAATATGCGTTTTTTCATGGATTTAGCCGATGCGACTTTGTTTGACTTAGACGAGGAGGGCAACCAAATCCCGATACTGCCTACAGGTGAGGTCAATTACCTTAACTATCAAGAGCAGTTAAGCTTGCGGGTGGTCATTCCCTCTTTTATGATAAGCGAACTTTCAAGGGCGTTCCAAATGGGGTTTTTGCTGTTTATTCCGTTTTTGATAATAGATATGGTGGTTGCATCAACGCTGATGTCAATGGGAATGATGATGCTTCCTCCGGCGATGATTTCTTTGCCGTTTAAGATTATGCTGTTTGTGCTTGTTGATGGATGGCAAATGTTAGTCGGGGCAATAGTCACATCGTTCAGATACGGATAGCTTATTGAGGAAGGGGCAAAAACATGGCGATAAGATGTAGTGCTTTGGGCGATAACCGTGTTTAAGCTTTTGATAGCCGATTGAGGAAAGGGTAAAAGCATGGCGATAAGATGTAGTGCTTTGGGCGATAACCGTGTTTAAGCTTTTGATAGCCGATTGAGGAAA
>WRLX01000002.1 GCA_009777415.1 Oscillospiraceae bacterium | reverse complement strand
TGGCGGTTAATCAACACTCACAAAACACCCCTTTCACCTATAATTTTGTAATAATCTTTTTCATATTTCCCGTTGATAAATATCTCTCTCGAACCTTAAACCGACTGCTTGTTTAGTCCACCCGTTGTTAATCAGGAATTTTGTTATGCTCTCTTTTTGAAGCTCCAACTTACAAAGCTCAACCCTGTCCTCAAACTCAAAAAATTCGGTGACATACCTTGCACGCTTGCTGTCTTTAACGCTTGAGTCCCACGGCTTTAAAACCCATCTGTACTTATGGTGGTTATTTTTTGTTTCCTGTACAAAAAGACAAATAGTGACTTTATCAGAGCCGGTCGGAACAGGCTTTTTGTATTCGCAGACAAGCGGCGTATAATTATCATAAAACGCATTCTCGTTTACATCGGGCGAATCCGGGTTTTGGAAATCGAAAACATAACTCATCCCCAATTTATCAATATCCAAATAATCGGAAAAGGCTTTCGCATTTTTCCCGAAAATAAACCCTGTCGGCTTTTCGGTAAAAGCTGTAAATTTAAGAAGATTGCGGTAGGCGGCATTATTCATCACCGCAGGGTGAACCTCGGCGGGAATCCTGTAGCCGTCAAACGGGTTCAAAAGCGGGTCAGCCTCAAAAACCTCCGACACAAACCCTTCCTCCTCAAACGTGGCGCGAAAACTTTTCGCGGGGGGAAGCAGGTCGTTAATCAAGCTCGGGATGTTGTAAAACAAATAGTTTTCGTTTTGCGCCTTGACCGATATTCCCTCAAACGAAATTATGCTTTGGTTATTTGAGCCGATGTATTTTGTTTTGACAATTCTCGCCAAAAAACAACACCTGTCGGTTCTCGCATAAAAGAAATTAGAACCCCAGTCATCCCAACTCAGCTCATCAAATGCCGGATTTTCGCACAGCGCAAGTACACTGCCGAAAGCCTCGTGTAAATTTTCCGGCATATAATCCGGTCGGTTTACCCAGTCATAATCGCCGTCATGGGTACAGGTTCTCATAAAAACATCATACTTCATCTTTTACCCTTGCCCTTTCTGCACAAACGTAACTTTAAAAGCCTCGTTTCCCGCATTTATTAGATTTATTCTCAAAGTTTGTTCCTTGCCCTTTCTGCACAAACGTAACTTTAAAAGCCTCGTTTTCCGCATTTGTTAGATTTATTCTCAAAGTTTGTTCCTTGCCCTTTCTGATAATTATTTATAAAGCGGATTCTTTTTATTGCCTTGGCTGTTCAAATACAGTGACGCGCCTTTTAGTATATCATTGTCGTCTAAATGATAAATGCGTACTGCCTCAGGGAACAGGTCATTGATTGTCTTAATAACGGCGGGATTGCTTTTGCCGTATAATACAAAGCAAAACAAGTCATACACAGCCTTGGAACCCGCCCTCAATATCGAAAGGATTCGCGCTTCAAGCCTTTCGGGGACGACTACCTCCCCCCCTTTAAAAATGCTTATCACTTTGCTCTCGTTGCCGTAGCTATGCACATAAAGCCCCATTTGATAGGCATATCCGTCAGTCTCGCAAAAAAGAGTATGCCCTTCAATCCCGTAAACCGCGTCGCAAAAGTACAATGCCGCAGTCGCTTTATGGACTCCCGCTAAATCGGAAGCACTCTCATGGTTTGCCGGGCTTGCAAAATCCTCGAAATCGGGTGCGTCGGATTTTTTTTCGGCACAGTGCCAACGCCCCTCACTGCCGTATGCCACCGGGAGTATATATTGCTTTTTGACCAACCTAAACGGGATTAACAACGGTTCGCACGAAAGCGGCGCGATTGTCACCAAGTCAACGGTATATTCTTTTTCGGGAGTATATCTGTAAGAATCTCTCTCGGAAAAACAGCGGATTATTTCGGTGTACCGCTCCTTAGACAGGACATTTTCGCGGACAATCCCAAATCTGCACATATTTGACTGCAAAACTGCCAAAATTTCCTTTAATGTTGGCCGAGATTCGGGATTATAAGAGCTCATACGCTCCATTAACAGCGATGCCTGTTTTGAGTCGTCTGCTTTAATTGCCGAGGTTTCGATAACTTTTTTGCGGGATTTTAAGAAAGACTTACCTGTAAAAGCAACATTCCTGTCAATCGGGCAGAGTTTTTGGTAAAGAATAAAGTGCAACAGTATGCCGAGCGAAAATACATCTCGCTTTTCGCCATTGCCTCCCACATTCTTGTTCGCGCTTTCCGGCGCGGAGTAATCCTCTGGCGACTCAAACTCCCCGAATGACTTTGAGTCAACAAAAGTCACATCGTTGTCATCGTCAATCTCGTAAAACGCAGGTGAAACAGTCCCCGCCCCTTTCCCCAAATCGTGTAAAAGGCGGACTATTTGCAAAAAAATATCAAGACTCTCATTTTCCTCATGTGGTTCAAAAACCCATTCCGCTAACCTCATTATATTAATATATCATATATTTTCACAAAAGTAAACTCTTTTTAAAAATTTAATTTCCCACCTTTGGTATTTTTTTGATATTTCTCAAAGTTCAAACAAGGATATTTGCGCAGATTGGGGTAAATCTCCGAAAAATTCTGTTTGGACAAGTTTTTCCAAAACTGTTTTATTAAGACCCGATTTTGAGCCGATGTCGTCAATGCAGATAAAATCGCCGCTTTGAATGACTTCGTACAGCCGCCTCGCCGCATTCTCGCCGCAGCCGTCAATAGCCGAATAAGGCAAGCGCAGTCCGTCACCTTCAATAATATAACGTGTGGGGTGCGAAGTCTTGTAGTACGCGGGGAGCAGGTTTATCCCGCGCAACTGCATTTCATAAACCATTAACAGCGCGTCATAGGTGGCACTTTCCTTAGGCGTTTTTTCGGGCGATGACTCAATCCCGAGCAAGCGTTTTTTTACCGCTTCCTTGCCTTTAATTACAACAGGCGCGTCTATATTCTCGGTGTGCCGCATGAGAGCCGCGGAGTAAAACTCCTTAGGGCGGTAGACCTTGAACCAACCGAGCTTGACCGCCCCCATTACATAAGCGGCGGCGTGTGCTTTCGGGAACATATACTTGATTTTTTTACAAGCCTCGACATACCAGTCGGGAACATCGTGTTCTTTAAATGCCGCATAAATGTCGTCGTTAAAGGCCTTTGCCGCTCCGCCCTTACGGGTAATCTCGGTGATTTTAAACGCCAAAGAGGGTTGCATCCCTTTTTGCATTAAATAAACCATGATATTATCGCGAGTCCCGATAACTTCGGAGATGGTACACTGCCCCGATGCGATTAAGTCCCGCGCATTGCCTATCCAAACGTCAGTTCCGTGCGAAAGCCCCGATATTTGTAATAAATCGGCGAATGTCTTGGGCTTGGCTTCTTTAAGCATTTGTATAACAAACGGAGTCCCCATTTCGGGCAATCCGTATGTGCCTGTCGGAAACAGGGGGGATTCCTCGGATAAACCCAAAGGCTTTGCGCTTGTGAACAGCTTCATTACCTTTTCATCCGAGGTAGGGACATCGGCAATCTTAATCCCCGTCATATCGCCCAAATGCTTGTACAGGGTGGGAACGTCATGCCCCAACTCGTCAAGCTTTGTAATAGTATCATGAAGCGCGCGATAGTCAAAGTGCGTTGTGATTATATTGCCCTCGGTTTTTTCTGCGGGGTGCTGAATAGGCGTAAAATCATAAACTTCATGACCGACAGGGACTACCAACATTCCCCCCGGATGCTGTGACGTGGTCTTTTTTACACCTACACAACCCGCAACAAGACGGTTAATCTCGGCTTTATTTGGGGTCACTCCGCGTCCCTCAAGGAATTTCTTGACGAACCCGAACGCCGTCTTATCTTGAATTGCTGAAATAGTCCCCGCCTTGAATACATTGTCCTTGCCGAAAAGTTCCTCGGTGTATTTATGCGCCTGCGCTTGATACTCCCCGCTGAAATTCAAATCAATATCGGGGGCCTTATCCCCGTCAAATCCCAAGAAAGTCTCAAACGGGATGTCATGCCCGTCCCGCGCCAACATTTCGCCGCATTGAGGGCATTGTTTTTCGGGCAAATCAAATCCCGAGCCTATTTCAGGCAAACCGGGAAACTCGGTGTATCTGCATTTGGGGCAACGGTAATGCGGCGGAAGAGGATTAACCTCGGAAATTCCCGACAGAAATGCCGCAAATGAAGAACCTACCGAACCTCTTGAGCCAACCAAATAGCCGTCCTCCTCCGACTTTTTGACTAATTTATGCGCAATTATATAAAGCACCGAAAACTTATGCTTAATAATTGAGTCCAATTCCCTTTTCATTCGTGCCGAGATAAGATTGTTCAGCGGTTGCCCCTCACTTTGATAGAGTGCGTTTGCGCGGTTACGGCAAAGGCTCACCAACTCTTCCTCAGCACCCTCAATGTAAGGGCGGTATTCGCCTTTGGGGATTGGTCTGATTTCCTCGTGGCAAATCATCGCGGCGACCTTATGCGGATTGTCGATTACGACCTCTCTCGCGCCGTCTTCGCCCAAGTAGTCAAACTCGGAAAGCATTTCGGCAGTCGTCCTGAAAAACAGCGGTGCCTGATTATCCGCATCCTTATAACCCTGACCCGTTTGAAGAATCTCACGGAAAACAGAATCGTCCGCATTCATAAAATGCACATCGCCTGTTGCGACTACGGGCTTGTCCAATTCCTTGCCCAAATCATAGATTTTTTTATTTAACAATTGCAATTTAAACTCGGAATCGATTTCCCCGTTTCTCACTAAGAATGCGTTGTTCCCCGTCGGCTGAATCTCCAAAAAGTCATAAAGGGCGGCAATTTCGGCTAAATCTTGCTTAGACCTCCCCACCAAAGCCGCTTGGTACAATTCCCCCTGCTCACACGCCGAGCCGATGAGCAGCCCTTCCCTGTGTTTGACAAGCTCCGAAAGCGGAATACGCGGCTTAGAGTGAAAATAGTACAGGTTTGAATATGATATAAGCTTGTACAAGTTTTTAAGACCTGTCTTATTCTTGACTAAAATAATCAAGTGATAATACTTATCTTTTTTGACATCAATCCCGCCGAATACCGTATTTAAGTCGGCTACTCTACCCAATACCCTGCCTTTAGCCGCATCGGAAACGATTCTTTTAAACAAAAGCGCGGTTACTCTTGCATCGTCAAGAGCGCGATGATGATTAAAACTGCCGAGTTTGTAGTGATTTACCATGCTGTCAAGGCTGTGCTTTTTTAAATCGGGGGTAGCGGCGCGGCTCAACGCGAGAGTGTCAATTGCGGCGAAGTTGTAATCCAAGCCGCAACGCGCGAACCCGGAACGCAGGAATCCGGTATCAAATCCCGCATTATGTGCGATAAGCGCGGCATCGCTTGTCCCGCCGCAAAACTCAATCAACTTTTCAAAAGCTTCCTTCTCATAAGGCGCGTCTTTTACCATATCATTGGTAATCCCGTTGATTTTGATGACCTCATCCGGGATTGGCACATCGGGGTTGACAAAAGTTGAAAATTCCTCAACTATCTCCATGTCTCGCAGTTTTACCGCGCCTATCTCGGTTATTCTGCAATCGCCCGGGCTTAAACCCGTTGTTTCAACATCAAACACAATAAACTCGCCCGAAAAAGGGAATCTCCCCCCCTCTGAAATAAGCGGCTTGCCGTCGTTGACAAAATAGGCTTCCATCCCGTAAATAACTTTAAAGTC
Organism: Oscillospiraceae bacterium; assembly: GCA_009777415.1. Classification (GTDB taxonomy): domain Bacteria; phylum Bacillota; class Clostridia; order Oscillospirales; family Ruminococcaceae; genus Ruminiclostridium_E. The sequence continues at coordinate 58,824 of WRLX01000002.1, read as the reverse complement.
AGCATCGGGTTCGGATTTCATAATCCCCTCGTATGTATACATCGCCTCCGGATACGCCTGAACATTACCGTGGTCGGTAATCGCGACTGCCTTATGTCCCCATTTATAGGCGCGCTTGACATATTCGGCGGCGGTATTTGTCGCATCCATATCCGACATTTTGGTGTGCAGGTGAAGTTCAATGCGCTTTTCGCCGTCATAATCATCGGTTTTCAGCTCAGGTTCAACCTGCATAATTGAAACAGGTTCAATTATGCTTGTTTTTTCAAAGTCATCAAAAACATATTTGCCATGCACTAACAGCGTCATTCCCGATTTAATAATCTTTTCGGCTTCTGTTTTCTTTTTTGAATCGGTAAAGAATTTCATCATTGCAGACGAAGTCTTATCGGTAAAGCTGATTATTGTAAGCGTTTTGCCGTTTTTAAGTACACGGCTGTCTTTCCCGAATACTTCTCCCGATACAACCACCTCCGACTGTGCGGCGAGATTTTCCATCGGAATCGGCGCGATTGTGATTTTTTTGCCGAGCAATATATTCCCGTCTATTGCCGCAGTCGATTCACCCGAAACGGGTTCGGATTTCGGCGGCGGAGCTTTCTCGGTGATTACCACTACATTCTCGGCAGGTCTTTTGCCCGGTATACTACTCGATCCCGCTTGCTCTTGACTTTGATTTTGCTCATGAATTATCCGCACATCGGAAATGCCGAGGAAAAACTTAATCGTGTTTTCCGCAAGTGTAAGCTGTGAAAAGTCTATTTTGTCTTCCGCTTTTACATAAAGTGTTAATACACCTTTCCTTTTATCAAAAAGCACCGATGACAGTTCGCAATCGCCGATTTGCGGCGAAACTCTCTCAAAAAAGTGACTTAATCTCATTCTTTTACCCTTGCCCTTTCTGCACAAACGTGCCATAAAAACTCGTTTTCCCATTCACTTCGAATTAATCTCATTCTTTTACCCTTGCCCTTTCCTCTTCTAAAATTTCCATCAATTCAAGCAATAACCCGGATTCCTCAACCTTGCGTACTATTGCGCCTTTTTTAAATATCAGTCCAACTCCGTCGCCGCCGGTAATTCCGAAATCAGCATCCTTACATTCACCCGGGCCGTTTACTGCACAGCCCATTACGGCAATTTTAAGCGGCTTGTCTATGCCTTGAACAATCTGTTCCGCTTTCTCGGCTAACGAAACTACATCTATTTTACATCTGCCGCAGGTGGGGCAGGAGATAATCTCTACTCCTTTGCGCTTGCCCACTGCTTTTAATATATCAATCGCCGTCTCAACCTCAAATACAGGGTCGGCACTCAGCGAAACTCTGATAGTGTCACCTATTCCGTCGCATAAAAGCGCGCCTATCCCGATTGCCGATTTAATTACACCTTTTTTATACGTACCCGCTTCGGTAACTCCCAAGTGCAACGGGTAAGGAATACGCCCGAATAATTCACGGTAAGCCGCAATTGTCGCGGTAACGCTCGATGATTTAACCGATACGACTATATCATTAAAATCAAACCTCTCAAGAAGTCTGACATTTTCAATCGCCGATTCAGCAATACTTCCGCCTTTCAGCGAACCCGAATTAACGCCGACTCTGATAGGGATTCCCGCGTTTTTGCAAGCGGTGACAACCGCCTTTACACGGTCGGCATCGCCGATATTCCCCGGATTAATCCGAATTTTGTCCGCACCTGCTATAACCGATTCTACCGCGATTTTGTAGTCAAAATGTATATCGGCGACTATCGGAGCTTGTACAGCTTGTTTTAATGCGGGGAGCAACCGCACATCGGCTATCGTAGGGATTGCGAGCCTTATTACGTCACATCCCGCCTCGGCTAATCTCACCGCCTGTAATACATTGCCCTCAATGTCATCAACGGGGAGACTCAGCATGGATTGCACAAAAATCTCGCCGCCGCCGAAATTCAAATCCCCGACTTTAACAATACGTTTATCCACCGACAATCATCTTCCTTACATCATTAAAGGTCACAACAAGGATTAACAGCATTAAAAGCGCGAACCCTACAAAGTGAATCATTCCCTCAACGGCGGGATTTACGGGTTTTCGGCGAATCCCCTCCGCACTCAAGAACAAAATCCTCGCCCCGTCAAGCGCGGGAATCGGCAAGAGGTTTACCATTCCCAAATTAATCGTAATAAGCGCGGACAGTGACACAACTGTCATAACCGCTTCCTTAATATTTACCGCCTGTGCAGTTAAATCGCCGACAACCCCCGCAATCCCGACCGGGCCGGATATTTCGTTAAGCCCGTAAGTCCCCATAATTATATCAATGAGCGAAAGCCAAATAATCCTGCCCATACCGATTGCGTTTCGCGCCGAGTAGTTTAAAACATTAAGGAAAGTCTTTTCGGCGGGTTCAATCCAAAAGTCCCGCGTGTAGACCATCCCCCCTCTGTCGGACGGGTTGGGCGATGCCGCAAATTTTACCTCGGGCAATAACACCCTTTCTTTGTTCCGGATTACAACAAATTCATATACGGCGAAATTGCCGCTTGCACCTTCTTTTGCCAAAGAGTTATCCATCCTGTAGAATATCTCCGATGCCGAAACAATGTTCATGCCGTTGACTTTAACAATGCGGTCGCCCACCCTCAATGCACTTGTACCCGTATTGCTGACCGCTTCCTCCCCGAATGCCGACACAACAGTAGTGGGAATTGGTTCAACCGAGTAAATAATTATACATAAAATCAGCCCCAGCACCAAATTAAGGAACGCACCCGCGCCGATTACTATTATCCTTTGCCAAACAGGTTTATTGCGAAAGTCATTGGGGTCGTCGCTCTCTTCGGTATCGTCCTCGCCAAGCAAGACCGAGCCACCGATTGGAAACAGTCTCAGCCCGTATTGTGTTCCTTTGTAATTCTTTTTTAATAAAAGCGGTCCCATTCCTAAGTTAAACTGCGGGACATTCATCTTAAAGAGCTTTGCCGCCCCGAAATGCCCCAATTCATGCACAAGGATTATTACGCACAATACCACAATAGCTATCAACACAGACATTTTTACACCATTCCTTCCCTGCTCCAATGAGCCATGAAAGTGCGTTTTCCGCGCAACCTCAGATTTATCTTCAAACTTTTACACCATTCCTTCCCTGCTCCAATGAGCCGTGAAAGTGCGTTTTCCGCGCAACCTCAGATTTATCTTCAAACTTTTACACCATTCCTTCCCTGCTCCAATGAGCCATGAAAGTGCGTTTTCCGCGCAACCTCAGATTTATCTTCAAACTTTTACACCATTCCTTTCCTGCTCCAACGAGCCGTGAAAGTGCGTTTTCCGCGCAACCTCAGATTTATCTTCAAACTTTTACACCATTCCTTCCTAACACGCTTTCAAAGGCGTGCCACAGCTTCGTTTTCGGTTTTTTCAATTATGTCAAGGCTGATATTCTCGGTCTTTTCAATTTTATTATAGATTTCTTCAACCGTTTGCGGGATTTCGTGGAACGCGATTTTGTCATCACTGTTTAAAAACAGCGATACTACAGCTTCATTCGCCGCATTAAGTGCGCAGGGTGCATTGCCGCCGAGTCTCGCCGCCTCCCTCGCCAAGCGGAGCAACGGAAAAGTGTCATAATCGGGTGCGGCAAAGCTCAATTTCCCCAATTCAGCGAATGACAGCCGTTTAGCGGGCGATGGCAACCTTTCCGGATAAGTCAGCGCGTATTGGATGGGCAACCGCATATCGGGAACACTTAATTGCGCAATTACAGTGCCATCAGTGAACTCCACTGCCGAGTGAATTATACTTTGCGGGTGAATTACAACCTCAATTTGTGACTCATCGGTGTTAAACAAGTGCATAGCCTCAATTAACTCAAGCCCCTTATTCATCATTGTTGCCGAGTCAACCGTGATTTTCGCCCCCATGCTCCAATTAGGGTGCTGTAACGCTTGCTCTTTTGTAACAGTTTTCAACTGCTCTTTAGTATAGCCGTAAAATGCCCCGCCGGACGCGGTGAGTATTATTTTATGAATTTTGTTCGTTGTTCCCGATAAACACTGCATAATCGCCGAATGTTCCGAGTCCACGGGAATCACGGGGACATTGTTCACGTTCGCCAAAGCCATAACAATCTCGCCGCCCGCCACCAACGCTTCCTTATTGGCGAGGGCAACCGGGTTTCCGGCTTCAATCGCGGCAAGGGTCGGTTTAAGTCCCGCGCTTCCCACAATTGCGTTTACTACAGTACAGTCTTTTATCGCCGCCAACTCACATAACTTATCGGGGTTTTCGCTTGATACGCAAGTGTTGTCGGGTTCAACATTGTATTGACGTCTTAATTCTTCTAAAAGTGCCGTATTAGAATGCACGGACAAAGCAACTACTTTAATGTTATGCGCTTTCGCAACGCTTAATGTCTGTGCGCCGATTGAACCCGTTGAGCCGAGTAATACAATTTGTTTTTCTTTCATAAATTTACAATAGGGAAGTATTGTTCAAAGCTCAAGTAGACAAACGGGATTACAAACAAAATGCTGTCAAATCTGTCAAGAACCCCGCCGTGACCCGGCATTATACTTCCGAAATCCTTTACCGCACATTCCCGCTTTAGGATAGATGCTGAAAAATCCCCCAACGCACCCAACACTGAGCATGGAACTGCCAACAGTGCGAGAAACAACACGTCTACTTTAAAAGTCAATCCTTCGCTAAAGAACAAAATCGCCGACCATTCATAGCCTTTTCCCAATAAAAAACCGAACAATGCCGCGCTTGCCACCCCCCCGGCAAATCCTTCCCATGTTTTTTTAGGGCTTATACCGGGCGACATTTTATGTTTGCCTAAAAAAGTCCCCGTGAAATACGCGCCCGAGTCGCTTATCCATGTGACAGTCAGCGCGTAAACCAACACAAAAGTCCTGTGAAGCGGAAAACTGTTGTACATAAAGACTATACACGAAAGAGAAAAGGGTATACACAGCGATACAAATGTCATCAGCGCGACTTCGGCAAATTTAACCCGCTTGTGGTTAAACAGCATGATTATAAACAAGCCGATTATAAAAGCAAACGAAACATATCGGGCATTCATAAATCCTCTTGTTGTATCATAGCCTACAATAAAAGGCACGGCAAATACAAAAACCAAGCTCACGGCAGCCCCCGCGCGGTTTTTTATATATTTTGTCGCAATGAGTATTTCATAGACAGCCGTTGCCGATAAAGCCGCAACGGCAATCAAGACCAACTCTTTCATGTCCAACCACAGGATTAAAACCCCTATTACAATTCCTACACCCGCCGAAATTAACCTTCTAACCATTCTTTTACCCTTGCCTCACAACCCTGCACAAATCTCACCGGAAAATCCGCACATGGTGTTCGCCGATCCTTGAATTTTTACTTTTGATTATTTACCGTGCCGCCTGTTCCGTTTTGAGTAATCTTCCAAAGCTTTGTTCAGCTCTTCTTTTGAAAAGTCGCACCATAGCGTATCGGTGAAGTACAGCTCGGCGTATGCCGCCTGCCACAGCAGGAAATTTGAAAGCCGTCTTTCCCCGCCCGTGCGTATAATTAAGTCTACATCGGGTGTACTCTTAGTATACAAAAACTCGCCGAAATCAGCTTCGGTAACATCTCGATTCCCCTCCGCCGCCAATTTTGCCGCCCTCACAATCTCAGCCTTCGCCCCGTAATTAACCGCCAATCGGCAAACCATTCCGCCATTATTGACAGAACCGCACTCCGCCTTTTTCATTTTCTCGGCGAGCTTATTGGGGAAAGCCGATAAATCCCCGATAAATACTAATTTAACATCATCTTCATTAGTTATTCTTTCCAATTCATCTAACTGTGATTCAAAAAGCTCCATTAATTTTTTTACTTCACTTTCCTCACGGCTCAGATTTTCGGTGGAAAGCGCGTAAAATGTCGCATGACGGATTCCCATTGACGCAAAGTCGTGTACTCTTTCGCGGAATACCTCTGCCCCCTTTTTATGACCCATTGCGACAGGGAGCATACGTTTCCGCGCCCAACGGCGATTGCCGTCCATTATAATTCCGATATGCTCGGGTAGCTTGTTTATTTTATCCATAATGTGTTATTATAGCATAGTTTTGGTTTTATGTCAAATATTATTGAAAATTTATTGTCCACTGCGGTATTTTAACACTTTCTATACAATTTACACAATATAATTGTGCATTTTTCATAAAATTTTACCAATTTTTTGAAAAACTATTATTAACTGTTGACAAATCGATTAAGACGTGCTATTATATTGTTAATGACATACGGAGCGTGTTGACGCTACCACTAATTTTTACAATTTCGATATTTTTGTTGTCTCCTTTCTTTTGTTCCGCGAATTTTTTGGTTTGATTTGTCCCCTCTTTTTGTAATTAAAAAGAGGGGAGCTTTTTATTTGCTTGACAATTTCGTATAACTTTGATAAAATGTAGGAAAGGCGGAAAGGGTTGGTAAAAAATTGTATAATTATAATAAAAACGAGATTCCTCAATTTCTGCGGGAATTCCTCGATTATTTTTCGACTATAAAGGGGCGTTCTCAAAACACTGTAATAAGCTACTTTCATGATTTAAAGTCCTTTTTGCGTTTTTTGAAGGTCAAGCACAATCTCGCGCCAAAAGATGTGGACTTTGAGGAAATTGAGGTTGACGACTTTCCCGCCGAGCTTATTAAAGGCGTCGTGCTTTACGATGTTCTTGAATTTCTGCATTATCTTGCAGGGGAAAGGAGCAATACGCTCAAAGCAAGAGCGCGCAGAGCCGTTGCAATTCGGCAGTTTTTCAAATACCTGACAAATAACAAGCAATGGTTTGAGGTCAGCCCTGCGCAAAACCTTGAAATGCCCGGTGCAAAACCGCCCCTCCCAAAATCGCTCACTTTGGAGCAAGCGATGCAATTGCTTTCAACCTGCGACTATGACAGCGAGAACTGGATGGCTGTACGCGACTATTGCATTATGACTTTTTTTCTCAACTGCGGGATGAGGCTCAATGAGCTTGTGGGACTTAATTTGCAGGACTATAAGAAAGAGCTTTGTGCGATTACGGGTGAGCCGTTGTATTACATAAGGGTAACAGGCAAGGGGAACAAAGAGCGGATTGTTTACCTTAATTCCGCCTGCGCATTATCCCATGAAAAATATATTGATAAGCGGAATCAGCTTTGCGACGAGAACGAGAGAGCAAGACATGAAAAGGCGTTGTTCCTGAGCAAACGGTACACCCGCATTACCGGGAGGCGGGTCGAGCAGATTATTGCCGAAAAGCTCCGAGTCTGCGGATTGGACGGTCTCGGATTCTCGGTTCATAAATTAAGACACACCGCCGCGACTTTAATGTATCGCAACGGCGTGGACATTCGTGTATTAAAAGAAGTCCTCGGTCATGAGAACCTCGGCACTACCCAAATTTATACTCATGTGGCGAATGAACAAATGAGACAGGCAATAAATAATAATCCACTGTCTGATGTGAACAAAACCGATAAAAACGGACAATAGTCAAATGCCTATTGTCCGTTTTTATGACCATGCCGCCCAACCTTGCACAAAACCCAATTAAACTCGCGGCATGGTGGTTCTTACTTTCTTATTTTTCAAACTTATACAGCGGGTTGCAGAGCCTACTACTCCATTACCACTAAAAACTTGGAAGTTGTTTTGCCAAACAATGTGTCTTCGTCAGGCTAAGAAGCTGTGTTCATAGGCGGTGTGCCGTAGAAACGAGCAAATTTTTCGTCAGACAAGGCGAAATTTTTGCGAATATCCACTGATATTTAATAAAATTTCAACGCAGTATGGCGGAAAATTTGCCGTTTATGCGGTGCGATTGACTATGAACACAGCTTCTAAAATGAGGGAAATGAATTCCCTCATTTTAGCCCTTGTATTGCACTACAACTTTATAGGAATCAATGCGATATAATCCTCAAGCGAACCATCATTCATACAACAATCGAGGATTTTCTTACCCAACGGGTCAAGCTCGGGAGTGTCAAACTTTTTCAGCTCCGATTTAAAGAAGTCGGAAAGGATTTTCGCCCCCTTGTCATAGCCTTCAAGCCCTATTTCCGATTGCGTTTCAGGTTGCAGGAATGCTTTTCTCACAAGCTGCCCGTCAACCTTGAGTTTGCTCAAACCGTACCCCAATAACGGGCAACGCGCCTCAATCAAACTCTCTCTGCGGAATCGCGCGCTCCCTCGTCTTGCAATGTATTCGCGGGCAATCCACTGGGGCTTGAATCCGACATCGTAACAGCCGATATGCTGATTGGGGATTAGAACATAGCGGGTGTTCAAAGTGTTCAATACCTGTTCCAAAAGCAAATTCGCTTGTTTTACTACCGAACCCGTTAAGAAATACCCATATGAGCCGATTCCCTCGCTTGTCATTCCGCCCTTATCGACTATACTTGGGTTAGCGTGTCCCCTCGGCGCAACCAACCGCCACAACCACCCCAAAGCGGGCGGCAAAATGTGCATTAACCCCATAATCCCGTATGTGGGGACTTCCATTGTACACGGCGGTGTCCTCACGCCAAAGCTCCTTATATCGACTTCGGCGGGCGCATCGATTATATTTTGAATCATTCTGCGCGGCAAAATTACGCGCGGATTAGGGCAGGGTTTATTGGTGTCTTCATCAATTGTATGCTCCCAAATAAGCACGGTGGAGTTCGGCTGTGCTTGCATACTCATAAATACAAGCGGTTCATCCGGCTGAATGCAAGACTTTTCCAAATGCGGGTCAGTCCCATACTCCTTGATATGGTCAACCCGCACGAACCAGCCCGCCTCAACGTCCTTAATAACTAACTTCTTGCTGTCGTTTTGCATTTTCGGATGGCACATTGCCATGTCATCGGCAATTGGATGCAATTCACATGGTTCTTCCAATCGGAGGTAAAAATCCTCTTTAGTCACTATGTTTGTCCCCACATGGATTCTTCCGTCGGGTTCACGGTGAACGTGTTCGCTCATTTCGCTTTTCCCGCCGCCGGACGCACCCTCATGCATCATAACAATTTCATTTTCATAAGGTGTTACAATTTTAACTGCGGAGGTGTGTGCAGTAATCCACCCTTCACGTTCGCCGACATCAAGCAGGAATCCGTAAAGTCCCTTTTTCGCACTCGGCCCGGGATAAAGATTATAAGAAAGCAGCTCGTAAACCTCGTCAAGTCGATTATGTACGACTATCTGCTTTCCGTCAAAGTGTGTGTGTCTAAACGGCGGAACAAGGTAAATATTAACCACAGGCTCAAAAACACCGTCGTACTCGGCAATATTCGTAAAATATTGCAAATCGCTCAATCCGCAGGCGAAAAATCCCGCATTTTTCGGCGCAATCAAAACCACAGGATAACCGTATTCATCGCCGCCGACCATTACCGGGACAACAAGCAGTTCCTGCTGTTTAAGCCATTCAAAAGTTTCTTTCCTAAGCTCGCCGAAATCCTTGCCGAACATCTCGGAATACCGCGGCTTGTCAGTCGCCTTGTCATCGCCTACAATAAGGCAGTCGGGGTCTCTTCTGCGCATATACGGGTCGGTATAATTAATTACCACGCCGTTTTTACAGCGGGTCACAATCGCTTCATCCCGCATTTTTCCGTCAACTTCATAACTGACCGTAAACTCGTCAGTCCCGTTCAGCGCAAGCTCTATCAACTCTTTTCGCGTTTCGGGAATCGTAACCCCCTTACAATTATTCAAAATTTCCATTACATCGCTTGTAAACTTGAATTTCTCCATTTTTACACCATTCCCTTCCGGCGTTGAATAGCCATAAAAGTGCGTTTCCCGCACAACCTCAGATTTATTTTCAATGTTTTTACCTATACCCTTCCCGCACATACTTAAATTAATTTCTTTCCTAAAAGCCTGTTTAGATTCTCCGAAAATCCGCCGTGAGCGAGATTCTAAACAGGCTCTAAGTCAAGTTAAACAAAGGTTCGCCCAACGGTCGAGCGAACCTTTGAAACCTATTATTGAATTTTACCCGGTTTAGTCGTCCGAATGGTTAATAGTCAGCGTGTGACATCCGGCACAACGCGACATCATAGATGCCAACACATCTATCGGCAATTGTTGTACATCCTGCCCGTCAAGAAACGCACCGCCCGTTTGCGGAGGTATGCCTCTTGCCTGATTACCCGAATACCCCGTTTCAACAAACTTCCCTACAAAATGGATATTCAAGCTGGTGCCGTTAATGAACACATTAAGCCCGCGGAATCCGTGATTGCTGACATGAACAGTTACATCAGAGCTGTTCACGGTCACGCCGAATTGTCCGCGAATTGCGCGACGTGATGAGTGAAGGTCTAAAGTAGCTCCGTTGATAAAGACTTCATTCGACGCACTTATCGCATCCTCCGCGCAGTTGAGAACAATCATTCCGCCGTTAATAGTTACATTCCCGCCCGAACGCAGACCTCTCATTGTTTCTTCCGACCTACCCGAAGTCCATCCGCCGTGAACAGTCGCGGTATAATTTGTGTGTTCCAAGGAAATGCCCGCTTCAGAATGAATTGCGTCACGGGTAGAGTTAATGTTCAAAGTTGAACCCATAACATTAACATGACCGTGGTTTGCTCCTGCGCCGCGGATTCCTTTACTGCCGGCCCTTATTGTTACATTTGAATTAACAATAGTCGTCTGTATTCTGGAACGCAACCCATGTGTCGGCGCATCTACCTCCACATTTGTGGAAAGGAGCGTAAGCGCGTTACGCGAGTTAATTCCGTGACCGTGACCGCCGTGTATATTAAGCTTTCCGCTGCCTGTTATAACAAGCTCAATCGCACGGCTGAAAATCGCGCCGTTACGTGTCGCGGGGGTGTCTTCGGCCTCCCCGTCCGCATCCGGGTCTTCAATCCCGTCGCGCGGCGGAGACCATGGGCGACCGTCCCTAAGTGTGTTATCGCCTTCAAGTATAATCGTCAGCTTGTAACCTTCCATTTCCCTTGTAGTACGAATTGCCGGCCCGTCGGAACGGGTAATATTAACCCCGGCAAGCCTCAAGGTCACATCACCTTGTGCCGCAACAACAATACTTCCATCGTGGATAGTCCCGGTGACTAAATATTCACCCGGGTGATTAATTGTAATGCTCCGTGTCCCAATCTCCGCCACCGCGCCGCCAATTGCGGTAGTGCTTGTAGCAGAGCTTCCGTTCAAAGTGATTCGCACAAAAGTCTCGCCGTCATCTTGAGGAGGCGTAGTCGTTTGCTGACCCGGTGTAGTTGCCCCCCCCGAAGTAGTCTGCTGCTGAGTGGCTTGAGTTCCCCCGGCAGACGTAGTGCTGTTTCCGGTTCGCGCCGCAGTAGTCCGTGCGGCTGTAGTAGCAGACGGCGAACCGGGAGTCCCGATTACTATTGTGTCACCCGCTTCATCCGTGAACGATACCTCATAAGCGGTTTCATGACCGTCATCATAAAAACCCGCATCTCTGGGATTTTCTTCATCGCCACGATTCACCGCCCCACCGCCTCCGTTTGTTCCCGTAGGGCGAACAGCGGGAACAATGTCTAATGTTTCATTTCCCCCTACGGAAAACCAAACAATAAGCCCGATTGTCACAATGAGTGCGCCTCCGCCCGAAATGGCGGAAATTTTCAAAACTTTCGGATTGCAATTGCTAATGGAATCTTTGACTTTTGTAAAGCAGTCTACAAAGAATCCCTTGCATTTTGCAAGAATTTCTTTAATAAAGTTCATTATCTACTCTCCCCTTCTCGTCGAGTATCTAACCTGAGGATAATGTTTAAGTTACCGTTACGAGTTCGCAGTTCGTCAATAAACTCTTTCTCGTTGATTTGGGGTTTAGTCATCAAGGAGTAGGTAATCTCAAACGTAGCCCCGAGGTCGATTGTTTTTACTCTTGTTACATCCCAAGAGTAAGCGTACTTTTCCAATATCGAATCGAAAATTTCATTGTAGCTGATACTTTCAGGCACGTTAATACGCAAAATTTTAGGCGGGCTTTTAAGTTCGCCGTAGCCGATAGTGCTTAAAATAAGAAGGACTATACAAAGCACAGCGGCGATTGCGAAAGCGTAGAACACAAAGCCCATAGCGCATGAAAGCCCCAACGCTACAGATACGAACACAAAAGCGAGGTCTTTTGAGTTATTGGTGGAATTGCGGAAACGTGTCATTGCGAAAACCCCCGCAAGACCGAATGCCGCCGCTAAGTTCTGCCCGATAACAAACACAACCATCGTGATTACGGGCGGAAGCATAACAAGAGTAGTCGCGAAGTTCGCCGATGACGGCTGCCCTTTCCTTGTAACCGCTTTGTAAAGTAAGCTCATGACAAAGCCCAATACAAGCGCGGAAGCTATAAGTACAAAGAAAGTTCCCGCAGTGTCGGTGGGTCTGCCGAAAGCGTCCGGAATGGGGCGGATATTGCCCACTAAAAATCTCACCCAGCCGCCCGATGTTCTTACCACATTGTCCGTTTCGCAAACGAAGCAATCTACGCTGCGTTCTAAACTTTGGATATAAAACGAAGGTTTGTTTGTTGTGTCATTTAAATAGCCCCAACTGCAATTGTTACATTTCCAGTTTGCGGATTTCCAGTTTGACGCACCCGGTTCTACCAAAAGGACTGTGCGAGTATCTGTGCCTCCAAAACCGACATCACCGCCGGAAGTTATGCCGAAGTCTGATAAGTCGGATGCCGCTGCCGTAATTGCCATAGACGCCGCTATAGCGAGAATCATAACTAAAGTTAAAGCCTTTGCAAGTGTTCTTGATACCATGGTAATTGTTCTCCTTAAAATTTACATTTAATTTTCGCCTTGTTTACGCGAGTTTTCGCCTTTGTTTACGTGGGTTTTCGCCTTTGACAGTTGGGTTTTCCTGCTCCGCCTTAAGTAGTTAAATGTTCCGCAATCACGGGCGGAAGGTTGAGCGATTTTTCATCGTTCGCTTCCGATATAATTTTTCGGCGCAAAAACCGTTTATACTCTGCACCGTATTTGGAAATACTTCCCCGCCTCAAACCATGCTCCGCAAAATAATCGAGCAACCAACGCGGCAACGTATTCCCCGCCTTCACTTCCATTACATACCATCCGTCTCTTAAAAGCTGTTCGCCATGGTCGCCGAGTTCAAGCCCCGTATTTTCCCGCCTTGTTCTCACATTAAAATCAAACGAGATTCTGAGTTCTCTTCCAGGTCCGCCCTCTGACGGGTCTTTCCCGAAGAACGCAATCCTGTCATACGCTAAATAAATCATCGGCACAGGATTGTAAAACAGCAGGGATTCCTTTAATTCTTTCATAACCTGCGTTTTAACATACTTGGGTCTCTTGGAGTCTTCCGGCGGGATTTCCTTAGTCTTGATAAACTCATACGCTTCTTCAAGCCTTAGAGTAACCCTGCGCTTGTAAACAACTCCGAGGTACTTCTTTTTAATTTCGAGATAGACTTTGCTGTCCATATCGGGGATTCCGTATGCGCGAAGCCTCAGCTTCTCTTTATACTTGGGTTTTGCCACCGATTCGCGGATAATGTCATGGTTATCGGTATCGTAGTAAATGTTGGCAATTGTATAATGCTTACCGCCGTGGTTGTGTTCATCGTAGTTCATGTACTTTAAGAGAAATTGGGTTATGTGCTTATATCTCTCCGCGTCCATGACATACTTCATTTCTTTCCTCGCAAACACTTCTATAGCCATACAATTCACACCTCCTTTTTTAAGAAAATATTATTACGAACTTTACGCCAAAATCAAAAAGACTTTGCCTATTATTTACAGTATACCATATTTCAGCGTATGTGTCAACTGTGCAAATTGTTAAAATTATCTAAGGAATTTTTGTGCAAAAACACCATAGAATTTTACAAAAGCCAAACCGAAACCTATTTGCCGTCCCCCTTGCGAATATCGGTTCTTTTGATTTTGCCGCTTATTGTCTTTGGTAATTCCGCAGTAAATTCAATTATACGCGGGTATTTGTAAGGCGCGGTATTTTTCTTGACGTGTTCCTGCAATTCGCGTGCAAGCGCGTCAGACGGCTCATAGGACTTAGTCAAGACGATAGTCGCCTTAACCACCTGCCCTCTGATTGGGTCGGGTGCGCCTGTCACTGCACATTCAAGGACTGCGGGATGAGTAATCAACACGCTTTCAATCTCAAACGGCCCTATTCTGTAGCCGGAGGCTTTGATTAAGTCGTCATTTCGCCCGACATACCAGTAATACCCGTCTTCATCACGGTAAGCGGTGTCACCTGTGTGGTATATTCCATCGCTCCAAACCGAAACGGTCAATTCATCGTTATTAAAATACCCGCCGAACATTCCGTCGGCACCGCGTTCACAGCGGACTACTATTTCGCCGACTTCACCTGTCGGGACAGAATTGCCGTCATCATCAACAATATCCATATCATAAAAAGGAACAGGCTTCCCCATTGAACCCGGAATCGGTGTCATTCCCACGAGGTTCGCGAGCATTACAACACTTTCGGTTTGCCCGAACCCCTCCATGAGTTTAAGCCCGGTAAATTCTTTCCACCGTTCAAACACTTCGGGATTAAGTGCCTCACCTGCGATACAGCAGTATTTCAAATTTGACAGGTCGTATTCCTTTAGCCCTTCCTTTATGAAAAGTCTGTACATAGTAGGCGGGGCGCAAAAAGACGTAACCTTATAATCCTGTATGACTTTCAAAAGCTCGGCGGGGACAAATCTGTCAAAATCGTATACAAAAACGCAAGCACCCAATGCCATCTGCCCGTAAAGACAACCCCAAGCCGACTTTGCCCAACCCGTGTCGGCAACGGTAAAATGCCTTCCGTCCGGTTGAACATTAAGCCAATATTTCGCAGTCAAAATATGGGCAAGGGCGTATCGGAAATTATGAGTTACCATTTTAGGATAGCCGGTAGTCCCCGATGTAAAGTAAAGCAACATCATGTCGGTAGCCTTAGTGGCGACTCGCGCAAAATTGCCGTCCTCCGCCTCAATTGCCGCATCAAAATCCGCAAAACCTCTCGGCGCAGCTTCCCCGTTCTTTAAGTTTACTATACATTTCGTCTTTATTTTGTTTCCCGTTTCGCTATCCGCCTCGTTGATTCTTTCGGCAACCTCCGGGTTTAACGCAGTTATTACCACCCCGGTTATTTCCGCCTGTTCAAAACGGTAAACATAATCCTTAGTCGTCAGCAAATGCGTGGCGGGAATGCCCACAGCTCCTATTTTATGGAGTGCAATTATGGTGTACCAAAACTGGTAATTCCGCTTTAGCACGAGCATGATTTTGTCGCCTTTTTTCACCCCGTTTTTAACAAGAGCGTTTGCGGCTTGGCTTGAAAGCTTCGACAATTCGCCGTAAGTCAGCATTTTATCGTTGCCGTTAATATCAACCCACTGTAATGCGGCCCTGTTCGGTTCAAGCTCGGCAAACTTATCAATTATGTCATAGGCGAAGTTAAAATCATCGGGAGGATTTACCGAAAACTCGTTAAGCACCCCGCTTTTGTCAAATCCCTCTTTCACATATTGCTTATAATAATCCGTTACTTTCATTAAGCTACGTCCTTTCTTCTTATATTAATACCGCGAAAAATTTACAATCCTGTCCGTCAACGGCAATCATTCCGTGAGGGTTTGCCGCATCGAAATAAATGCAATCCCCCTCGTCAAGAAACACGGTATGCTCGCCTATTATAAATTTAAGTCTCCCGGAAATTACAAAATCCATTTCCTGCCCATCGTGTGATGACAACGGGATTGGCTTAGACTGCTCCTCGGCAGAATACGGCGCAGTCACCACAAACGGCTCTGCCTTTTTGTTCTTAAACAAGTGCGCCATATGCTGATAACTCAGCCCCTCCCGGCGTTTAATCGGAAGCCCTTTGCCGTTTTTGGCAAGTGAATATTTCTTCAAAGTCGGGGTGTTCCCCGTGAGAAGCTCAATTACATCCATGCCGAGTGCCACCGCACAATCGTGTAAGAACGACAGCGAAAAGTCCTTCTCCCCGTTTTCAAGTGCGCGGTATTCGGCAATGTCGGTCTTGGTCTTTTCGGCTAATTCCTCTGCAGAAATATCAAGATATTCCCGCGTAGCCTTAAGCCTCAATGACACATCCTTAATATCATAATTCATATTTTTACACCATACCTTTCTGCACAATCGTGCCACTTAAAGTTTCGTTTTCCGCACTCACGCAGATTTATTTTCAAACTTTTACACCATACCTTTCTGCACAAATGTGCCACTTAAAGTTTCGTTTTCCGCACTCACGCAGATTTATTTTCAAACTTTTACCCCATTCCTTTCTTAAAAGCCGTATTCACAGCCAATTATCCGCGACCTTTTTTAATCGCCTCAATAATCGACACAGCATTTGAGTGAATATTGCCGTTACTCCTGTTAATATACGCGTGCATTTCACTGCCCGTTGCGGTTGCCGAAACGCCGTTATCCCACAGAACCGTTCTCATTCCGAGCCTTGTCGCCTCTTTGACATAAAACTCGGCATATCTCGCTCTTTCTGCCTCGTTGTTTTGGTTAGTCGCACCCCATTCGCCGAGAATTATCGGCATACCCAATCCAGGCATTGTAATACTGTAATTGCCGAGATTTACGTTTGTCGAGCTTGTTTTAGATGCATTTGCAATAAGCTCGAGAGCGGTTCTTACACCTGATTCCGACCACGTTCTGCTCTGCGCATACAATGTGAATTCATTAGGCTCATACCTGTGAACCGAAAGAACCAATTTGTTTGCAACAGTATCGGTAGGCTTTTTGAAACCGTGGAAAGGGCTTTGATTATTCCACGCCTGCCCGCTTGCCGCATAAGTGGGAACCATAAGAACTCTTCTCGCGTTGTTGCCGCCTGTAGCTCTTACTGCGGAAACAAAAGCCTGATTAAGAGTATTAAGTCTTTCGTGCAGCGTAGTAGTGCCGTACCAGTCATCGTCGCTGTTATCCTTTGTGCCTTTAGTGTCGCGCGGCTCATTAAGCCCCTCAAAAATCAACTTCTCGTTATAATCCTTAAATGTGTTCGCAATCTGTGTCCAAACAGCGGACAAAGTATTCGCAGGGGTAGAGCTACTTGTGGTAACTGAGAAAATGTCTTCATCATGGTGAGTGTTGATTATGATATACATATCGTTTGCAACTGCCCAGTCCACAATTTGTTTAACGCGGTTCATTCTGGAAGAGCTGATAGTCGCGCTTGAGCCGCTCCCGCTAATATGCGGATGCCATGTAATCGGGATTCTGATTGTATTGAATCCGGCGGCTTTTACTCCGTCAATAGTCGCTTTTGTAGTATTCGGTACTGACCATGAAGACTCATTCGGATATGCGTCAAGGGTGTTACCCAAATTCCAACCGACACCGATTTCACTAACTAACTGCGAAGCGGTAATGTCCCTAAACCCGCCCCCGGTGGAATTATCAACCCATCTCGCATGAATAGTGGTATTAGCGGTAAAAGTAGAACCCCCCGAACCGTCTGTTATTTGAGTTCCGCCGCTCGCAGACGTGAACCAACCTACAAAAGTGTATCCGTTTCTTGTAGGAATAGGGAGTTCGCCCGTCGGAAGAGTGGCAACTCCGTTTGCATTAGCGTCACGAGTTTGTATTGTTGTCGGTGAAACAGCCCCGCTTTGCGGATTTAACGTGATTGTATACCTTGTAGCCGATACAGCAGTCCATCTCGCAAAAACAGTCGTATTAGAGTTAAACTGCGTTCCCGTTGATGAACCGGCGATTATTTGGTTTCCTCCGCTTGAAGACGAGGTATCAAACCAACCTGCAAAGGTATACCCTGTTCTCGTAGGTGCGGCGGGGAAGTCGGCAGAGTTAATCCTGCCTGTTCCGTTTGTCTGCACGTTAAAGCTTGAGGGGCTTCCCGAGTAGTTATGGTTAAAAGTAATCGTAAATCTCGTTTGTGCAGTCGTAGTCGCAGCAGTCGTTACAACCGATGATGAAGTTGTCACAGGCACGGTTGTGATTGTGACGGGCACGGTTGTAGTTATTGCGGGAGTTGCTGTAGTCACCGCGGGAGTTACGGTGGTCACTGCGGGAGTTGTTCCGCCCCCTAAAGGTATTTCGGTAACTATAATCTTGTTAATCACCATTGTACCGATAATTCCCGAAGGGCTGCTTATTCGGTATCTTGCCTGAGCATTATCGGCAAGGTCCGAAACAATCGTAGCATAATCGGCAGTATGAGTAAATGAGAAAGTGCCGCCCGAAACGGTAGCGGGATTGGTTGTCAAAGCCCTTGCAGTGCCGCCTTCTTTAGTAAACCTCAATTGTGAGCCGCTGTACGTTCCGCCAATTTCAAACGTGTATGAGTGGTTAGGTTTTGCGTTCAAATCCGCTAACTTAATATCCATGCCGTTGCTGTTTCCGCTTTGGATAATCGTTATAGTCCGCGGGTTTGCGCTCATCTGAACAGAACGCTCGCCGCTTGAGCCTTGCAGGAACGACATTGAGCCGCCGCCCGAACGTGCTTTGTCCAAATCCGGGTCATTTTGCATATCATAGAGAACTCCCGTGGGATTAATCGCGCCTGTTGTAACAGCACCCGTAGAAGTGGTTGCAATTGCAGACACAGTCGTCCCCGCCGCAGTTGTTGCGGATGTGGGTGCAGTTGTGGTAACTACGGGATTAACCGTAGTTTGTACAATCGTTGTTGTTACAGCGGGAGTGATTGTTGTCGTCACGGCAGGAGTGACTACAGTCGTCACCGACGGAGTAGAAGTCGGAGTAAACGGAGTTGTTGTTATCGGCGGCGAGGTAGGGGTAATTGCAAGAGTTGTCGAATGAGCGGTTGTAACTATCGGTATACTTGTTGTCGTAGTCGGAGTAAGCACTGTTGTCACGGTTGTGGTATTGGGGAATGTCGCCGATACGGTAGTTGCCGCAGAAGTCGGCACAGGCGGAGGTGTCGCATTATTCGTAGTAACCGTAACAGGTGTAGTAGTAGTCAAAATGGTAGTCGAAACAGGTGTTGTTTGGATTGTTGCCTGAGAAGACGAAGCGGGTGTAGCGGCAGAAGTCGCCGCAGACGTGGTGGTTATATCGCCGTTAGGGGATTCCCATGTGCCGTCTTCGTTTTCAACCCAGTCCATGCCCGCTCCCG
Organism: Oscillospiraceae bacterium; assembly: GCA_009777415.1. Taxonomy (GTDB): domain Bacteria; phylum Bacillota; class Clostridia; order Oscillospirales; family Ruminococcaceae; genus Ruminiclostridium_E. Next base: position 39,685 of record WRLX01000002.1, on the reverse strand, counting down.
GGGGATTCCAGTGTATATCGCGATTCCATTCATCGGACATCGGTCTCCACCGTCCATCGGTTTCAATCCATGCCCCGCCTGCCTTTGAAGTTGCAAGCCCGTCAGACTCGGTAGGCGGGATTTTAGGCATATTGCGTACTAACGGCGGATTCAGCATACCCACAATGTCTTTCAGAATCTCAAGTGCGTCAAAAATGTTGGGTGAGCCTTCATTTCCGTTAAAAGTGTACACTTCTTTTTCAAAATCGGTAAGCTCGCTCATGCCGACTATAGATTTAAGAATCTCCAAAACATCGAAAATGTCATAAGCCTGCGCGGCGGAAGCAGAATAGTCACCTAATACGGCATCAGTGTTAAACTGATTAGACAGGGTGTTTCCCGTGTCAAGCTTATCGCGTTCCGGCCCTGCGCCGCAGAGGATTGATTCTATTATCCAAGGGAGGTTAAGGCGGGGTGAAACGTGAACACCCTGCATATTAGGCGCGATAGACTGTCTGGTAAACAATGCGTATGTGTGGGAAGGATTGGTTGTTTTTTCGGCGGGAATAATCGCTCCGTTATCCCACCATGATGTCACCATTCCGCGTTCACGTGCCGCTCTGACGTAATACCTTGCATGAGCCGCCCGCGCCTCGGTATTGCTTCGTACACAGTTTACGCGCTTGCATCCGCCCTCGCTATCAGCACAAGCACCCTCGCCTAAACATTGATTCGGAGAACCCCATTCACCGAGAATAACCGCGGCGCCCATTCTGTCGGCATTATTTCTGACTCGGTTGAGTGCGGCATCTATCGGCCCGGTGTCCGACGGGACATCAGCTCTCCAATGCACGGTAGTCGCGGCTAACGCAAACGGACCTGGTACATAAGCATGGACAGAAATCGCAATTTTGTGCGATGATTCACTTTCGGTAACAACTCCCGTGGGGCTTGTATAAGTGTATTCGGATGTGTTTTCTTCAGTATCGGCAGGGATTCTGAACCCGTTGAATGCCGAATCGCTCGATGCCGCCGCATAAGTAGGCACCATTAAGATTCTGTAAGCGTTATTTCCGCCCGAATCTCTCACAGTCTCTACAAAAACCTCGCCTAAACGGTTTACCATTTCGCGTTCATGGTCAGTTCCGCCCGACCATTCGCCGATTGAACCGATAGTACGGGGTTCGTTGACCCCTTCAAAAATCAGCTTTTCATTGTAATCATTGTTAAATACTTCGGAAATCTGCTCCCAAATCCGCCTTAGGTACATCTCGGTGAATTCCTTGTCCTCGGCTTTAATTGGCTGCGCGGGTCTCCGCCCTTGCGGATTTGCGGCAGCCTCCATGTCAACGAAAGAAATCGGCATAATGTAATCATCGTGGTGAACATTGAGGATTACATACATATCCTCGTTAACTGCCCAGTCCACAACCTCTTTAACACGCGCCATGAAACTTGGGTGAATCTTATAATCATCATTGGGGTCAACGGCTTTATACCATGACACGGGTATTCTTATAGTGTCAAAACCTTGCCGCCTGACTTCTCGAATAAGAGTGCGGGTTGTCGCATTGGCGATTCTTCCCGCCGTCTGCCCCGGAATCTGTATTTCTTCGGGAAGCCACATTGTCTCAACAGCGCGGACTCCTCCCGCAGTTCCGTTTATTGTAACGAGTGAGTGACCGATTTCCTGCCCGCCGCGGTGTGCATCAAAGGTGTTGCCGAGATTCCACCCTGCCCGCATCTCGCTGACTAACTGCTTGGCGGTCAAGTTTCTGAAATCGCTCGAAACCTCCCCGGTCGGTGGCGGCAATACAGTACCCAAATCAACCACTACGGGTTCAAGGCAGTCACTGTTGTTACAGCCGATGGCAGTGCATCCGTTTTCGTCGGGACTGTCCCAATCACAGCCGTTTTCGCACATTTCCTGTGTATCCATGTTTACGATGTACTTCAGAGTTTCCAGCGTGTCGAATATGTCCGGGCCGACAGTGTCCGGAATGTCGTCCGGGTCAAGACCTTCACGCTTCGCAGTCGTGAGAATCGATGCGCGTCTTGATTTTGCGCGATTGTCAACCCCGTCCCACGTTGCGAGGATGTGGGTGATGGTCGAGTTCATGTTTACAATGTACTTCAAAGTTTCAAGCGTGTCGAAAATGTCAACAGTGCCGTTTCCGTCTAAGTCACCGCAACGGAACGGCAACGACTCCGACAATAGAGTCGCCGACGGCGAATCCGAAACGCCCCCGACTTCGGAAAAGCCCGTAATTGCGGGCAAAACCGACAGGAACACAGCGCAGGTCAGCATAACCGAGATTAATCTTTTTTTCATTGTTTTCATGGTGAGTATCCTCCTAAATTTTGGTATGTTATAACATACATTTAAATAATTTATGTAAATTATGTACATTATAACATAATTTATTTAACATTTCAATACTTTTTTATATTTTGTGTAAAAATTTTTTTGTTGACAAATAAACAATTTTGCGCTATAATAAATAAATGTATATTAAAAACGAAACTGTGAGCAATTCAAGGCTCACGATTGTCACGGGACATTACGGTGCGGGGAAGACAAATTTCGCCGTTAATTTGGCTCTTTATTTAAAGGAGAATGCCCGCGATGATTTAATCACTATTGCCGACCTTGATATAGTCAACCCTTATTTCAGGACTGCCGACTTCAAAAAGCTGTTTGCCGATTCGGGAATAAGGCTCGCTGTTTCCGATTTCGCGAACGGGAGTCTTGATGTCCCTGCGTTAAACCTTGATATGCGTGCCGCACTGAGCCAAAGTGAGCGGCTTATTATAGATGTAGGCGGCGACCCCGAAGGCGCAAGGGTGTTGGGAAGATTTTCGCCGATTATCCGACAATTTGACTACGAAATGATTTACGTTATTAATTGCCGCCGTTATCTAACCGAGACTGCCGGACAAGCTGTGGCTTTAATGAGGGAAATTGAAAAATCATCGGGCGGATTGAGAGTTACAAAGCTTTTTAACAACTCTCACTTAGGGAAAGAAACAACAAAAGAGGTAATCGAAGAGTCAATCCCCTTTGCGGAGGAGGTTTCAAGGCTCACGGGTCTTCCTCTGTTGGAATTTCCCGTAAAAGTCTATGTCAAACCTATATGGGAACTATAAAAAGATAATTTTTTAGAAAGGAAATATCGAGGAATGAAATTTAATCTTAACTTTGAACGCTGTAAAGGCTGTACACTGTGCATTAACGTGTGTCCCAAAGGAATCATTGAGATGCAGTCAGAACGGCTGAACAAAAGCGGTTATTTCACTGCGGAGTGTAAAGACCAAGATGCTTGCTTAAGTTGCGCGCTTTGTGCCGTAATATGTCCCGATTGTGCTATTGAGATAGCTTGACGATTTATTATTTATTATGTAGGAAAATGAAATTTTTTAGCACATTTGTGCAGAAAGGACAAGGGTAAAATAATGAAGAAAACTTTAATGAAAGGCAATGAGGCAGTTGCGGAGGCGGCAATCCGCGCGGGCTGTAAATGCTATTTCGGCTACCCGATTACTCCGCAAAACGAGGTGGGGGCATATATGTCGGCAAGAATCCATAAGAGGGGCGGAGTGTTTTTACAAGCGGAATCCGAAATCGGCGCGATTAACATGATTTACGGGTGTGCCGCTACGGGAACACGTTGTATGACTTCGTCGTCATCGCCCGGAATTTCGCTCAAGACGGAGGGAATCTCTTACATAGCGGGGGCGGACTTGCCCGCTGTTATCGTAAGTGTTCAGCGGGGAGGTCCCGGGTTGGGGACTATTCAGCCGTCACAGGCAGACTATTATCAAAGCACACGCGCAATGGGTCACGGTGACTTGCGATTACCCGTTTTCGCGCCGTATTCGGTGCAGGAAATGGTTGACATGACTACCGAGGCGTTTGAACTGGCGGAGGAATATCTCACCCCCGTAATTATTCTCGCCGACGGATTGCTCGGTCAGATGATGGAACCGGTCAGTTTCGGCGACGACAACTCCGAAAAACCCGGCAAATCCTTCTCTTGGGCGGCGGACGGGCATATGGGGAAACGCGAAAAAAATGAAATCACATCGCTCAGGCTTTACTCGGAGGAATTGGAGGAAAGTGTCAATAAAAGGTTCGCCCGATTTGAAAAGTTTAAAGAGAACCACACTCGTGCGGAAGCTGTAAACTGCGATGATGCGGATATAGTCGTTGCGGCATACGGCTCTGCATCGAGAGTTGTACAGTCTGCGATGGAAATGGCGCGGTCAGAGGGAATAAAAGTCGGAACTTTCCGCCCGATTACAGTGTCGCCGTTCCCCGAGAAGGCACTTCGCGAAGCCTGCAAAGTCGCAAAAAAAGTCCTTGTTGTTGAAATGTCAATGGGGCAGATGATAGACGATGTAAAAATGGCTCTCGAATACAAATTACCCATAGAGTTTTACGGAAGACAAGGCGGATTTGTACCGGGACCCGAAGAAATACTTGAAAAGATAAGGGGGATGAAAGTTTGAAAACAAATCTACGTAAATGGGAAAATGAAATTTTATGGCACGTTTGTGCAGAAAGGTCATGGGTAAAAGTTTGAAAATAAATCTACGTAAATGGGAAAATAAAACTTTATGGCACGTTTGTGCAGAAAGGTCATGGGTAAAATAATGCCGAAATTCACAAGAGCAAAAGCTTTAGAAGATAAGCAGACTCACTATTGCCCCGGATGTACTCACGGAGTTATCCACAGGTTAATTGCAGAAGTTATTGACGAAATGGATATTGAGGGCAACACAGTAGGCGTGTTCCCGGTGGGCTGTGCCGTGTTGGGCTATCAATACGTCAAATTTGACGGAGTGCAAGCGTCACATGGGCGCGCTCCCGCTGCGGCAACGGGAATTAAAAGAGCAAAACCCGACAGGCTTGTCTTCACCTATCAAGGTGACGGGGACTTGGCGGCAATCGGAACCGGGGAGGTTGTACACGCCGCCGCAAGGGGCGAGAATATCACTACTATTTTTGTAAACAACACAATATACGGAATGACAGGCGGGCAAATGGCGCCGACTACTCTTCCGGGGCAAAAAACACAAACATCGCCTTTCGGAAGAGATACCGATAAGGTAGGTTTCCCGATTCGTATATGCGAACTGTTGTCAACCCTTGACGGAGTTGCGTATGCCGAGCGTGTCTCGCTCCACGATGTTAAGCATATCAATGCCGCAAAAAAAGCTATTAAGAAAGCTTTTGAAATCCAAATGGAAGGCAAAGGGTTTTCAATAGTCGAGCTTCTTTCAAACTGCCCGACTAACTGGGCAATGACTCCGCCCGATTCCCTCAAATGGATTAAAGAAAATATGGTGCCGTATTACCCGTTGGGGGTCTATAAGGATGCCGAGAAAGGGGTCACACAAAGATGAGAGATTATTTAATTGCGGGATTTGGCGGGCAGGGGGTATTGTTTACAGGGAAACTTCTCGCCAACATAGGATTAGTCAGCGGTAAACAGGTTACATGGATGCCTTCTTACGGGCCGGCAATGCGCGGCGGGGTCTGCAACTGCTCGGTGTGTATAAGCGATTCGCTGATAGGCTCGCCTGTAGTCCACCACCCTAAAACCCTTATTTGCATGAACGGGCCGAGCTTTGACAAGTTTGTCCCCGCTGTCAAAAAAGGCGGCACGGCATATATTGACTGCTCTATCATTGACCAAAAGTACGACAGTGACGACATTACCTGCCATTACGTTCCCGCAACAAGACTTGCCACAGAAAACGACTTGTCAACCAATTTCGGGATTATCGTCATGCTCGGCAAGATGATTAAGGAATCCGGTGTTTCAGATATGGCAACGGTAAGGAAAGCTATTGAGGAGTCGGTATCGGCAAAAAAAGCTGATTTGCTTGAAGCTAATGTCAAAGCGATTGAGCTTGGAATGAACTGTTAGAAGCGATTTTTTAATTTTCTTATTTTTTACAGAAAATATGTTGAAATTTATTTGAAAGCGTGATATAGTATATAATAGACCTCCGCGAAAACTAAACACGAGCGTATTTTTGCGGAGGTCTGCTATACAAAAAAATATGGAGAAGCCGATGAACCTCAATTTGCCGAAACAGGTTAATGAAATATTAGACAGGCTAAGTGAGCATGGTTATGAATCATATATTCACGGTGAATGTGTACGAGTGCTGATAAAGGGGCAAACTCATCTTGACGAGATAAAAGCATTTGACTTTGATGTAATGACTAATGCGGAAATGCCGCGGATTTGCGCGATTTTCGATGGCTATAACTGTATGGAGGACAATCTGGACAAAGGTGAGCTAATCGTGACTATACTGGGAGTAGCGGTTAGCATAACGAGCTTTGCCGAGCTTGAATCCGAGCTTGCAAACGAACACGCATTCACCTTTGACGGAATCGCGTACAGCCCTAAAGCCGATAAAGCCGTGTTTGACCCGTTCAACGGGTTAGATGACTTGAACAGCGGCAGACTAAACTTTATAATCGGGAAAAATCGCAGCTTTAATTACCACGATATTCTTCCGGCGTTGGCATGGCAGTCAAGCGGCGAGTTTACCATAAGCGATACGGCAAAGCGGCTGATTAAGAACAATATTCGTGATATGGCACGTCCTGCCTACTCTGCGGAAAGCCAAGATGCAAAAAACTTGAAAAACGTGCTTATCGAACGAAACGCGGGTGCAGTTTTGGCAGAGTACAGCGATGTCTTTACCGCAATTATCCCTGAATTGCAAATGTTGTTGCGTCCGCCGTATTCCGCCAAACACACTTTTAAGTGCGTCAGTTGCTCTGCTCCGATTTTAAGTCTGCGTTATGCGTTGCTGTTCCATGAGTTGGGCAAGCCGGACTGTTATTCAAAAACTCCCTCGGGGCAGGAGTTTTACTACGGACACGCCGAACGCGCAAGGATTTACGCAGTCCGCATAATGACACGCATGGGTTGCCCCCCTGATGAAATTAAGGAAGTTTCGTATATTATTGAAAACTACCAAAAAGTCTTACACGCAAGCGAGGACAACATACTCGATTTACGGGAAAGTTTTCCGCTCGGATTGCTTAAACTGCTTCTGCTTTTTAATTCGGCAGTTTACAGAGCAGTTTCTAACGACAAAGCCTCCATGAAGTTTAAAGAGCTATCAAAAGGCTTCTAATCCCGAATAGGGCATGGGTAAAAAGCCTGAGAATAAATCTGAGGAAATGCGGAAAACGAAGATTTCTTAACGCATTTATACAGAAAGGGCATGGGTAAAAAGCCTGAAAATAAATCTGCGGAAATGCGGAAAACGAAGATTTCTTAACGCATTTATACAGAAAGGGCATGGGTAAAAAGCCTGAAAATAAATCTGCGGAAATGCGGAAAACGAAGATTTCTTAACACATTCATACAGAAAGGGCATGGGTAAAAAGTTTAAAAATGAACAGTTATCATTGGTTAGATTACATTGATTTGATGCATGAAAAAGCAGGAAATACCGAACCGCTGAATTGTGATTTTCAGTCGGGCTTGTTCGGGTTAAGCTTTAACGGCTCGTTTAACTTGTACGGCTCATATTATATGGGTTCGTACCCGGGTTCATATAACATGGGTTCATTCGAGCCATATTTTGGTTCACATGAACAACAATCGGCAATTTTAAACCACCCGCCACTAAGAGAGCCGCTTAATTATTACGGTTACGGAATTGATTTAGTTTGACACTTTATTTTTGTTTTAACACTTTATTTTTATGAAGAAAGGGCAAAGGTAAAAAGTTTGAAAGTAAATCTGCGTAAATGCGGAAAACGAAGCTTTCAACGGCACATTTGTGCAGAAAGGGCAAGGGTAAAAAGAATGGAAGGGCTTACTGTAATGTACTCGTTGTCCACGCTCCCTTATTTTGCTAAAAATCCGAACGGGCGATTTTCAATGGAGCGTTTTGAGCTTTATACCGCTGCCATTTCATCGCTTGTCAGAAGGCGGGCGGGGAACACTACAATCATGCACTGTGACACGGGCGGCGCGGAATACTTTTGCAAAATGGGGTTGTCCGACTTGTGGAACGAGATGGTAATCACTATCCCGACCGATTTAGACGGAATCAACCCGAAAATGTTTTGGGCGGCGGGGAAATTGTTCGCGCTTCGCGAAACCGATTGCCCCGTTTTAATGTTGGACACCGATTTTATCGCGTGGCAACTTCCCGAATTGCCGGGGATGTCAGAGGCAAGCTGCATAGTTGCCGCACACAGAGAACCGCTGTCGCCGAGAAACTATCCCGATATATCGCATTTTAAAACAACGCCGGATTACTCATTTGATACCGCGTTAAATTTCACTGTGCAACCGCTGAACACTGCGTTTTTATACATGAACGACAATGAATTTAAGCAATACTACATCGGATGTTCTATGGAATTTATGAAATCGGCATTGCCTTGCGATGATTATCTTACGTATATGGTCTATGCGGAACAAAGGCTGCTCGCAGTGCTTGCCGAACACAAAGGGATTAAAGTCAAGGCAATTCTCGAATACAATCAGCTTTCTTTGCCGCAAAAACGCTACACCCATACATGGGGGGCAAAACAATTCATGCAAAACAATCCCACAGAGCTGGAAAGGTTTTGCAAAAAATGCCGAAACAGAATCCGCAACGATTTCCCCGAATGGGAACACATTATCGAGAGAATCGAGAAAAAGAGGTAAGAGCCTTTACGGTAATTGCTGCCCCCCCGATTCCAAGCACGGCAAAACCCGAATACATTATAACCTCACCCGTCCCCGAAAAAGCATCCCTTACTGCGTTTATCTGCTGTGTGCCTATTCCGAGTTCGCGCGTTGCCCACCGGAACAACAAGTCCGCGCCTATTAGCCAGCCCGCCACAAAAGCCCCGCCCGAAAAGATGCAAGGAATCCCAAAATAAAGCAAAGTATTTGAAATTCGGCGGCGGTTTAAAACGGCGAATACGGCAATAAGCAAAACTGCGGCGACACTTATAACAATAATCGACAGCAATGAATGACGCTCAAGCAGGGAAAATGCCCGCCTAATCAAATACGCATCGTGAGTGCTTCCTGTTGCCGAATCCCATGTAAGATTATCAATCCCCGAGTTTTTGAGGACTTTTTTTATGTCATCAAAGTCAGATTCAACAAGGGAATAAGAGGTAATTCCCTCAATTTCGTCTTTGTTCTCTTCGATAAGCTCGACTATTTTGTCGGAAGAGACAATCACGTTCGCATCGTCTGCTCCCATAATGTAATCAACGCCGTCATCTATAATTTTCCCGAAAAAACTTCTGAACATATCGCTTTCGAGAAGTTCCCTTATATGGTCTTTTTCAACGCCGAAGACTTCGCGGTAATAATCATCAATTGTGTTATATATTGCTTCAGGCAAGGCGGTCCTCGCCGAAACCCCCGGGATTGAAACATCGTTGTCATTTACAAAACCCGGGACGGTTATTTCCGAAAAGTCAACCTCGTCTACTACAGCACGCGCCGCAGTCTTAACCGTGTGATTATTTATTCCTTTTTGCAAAACGAACCATGATTGCCCCGCAGTCACCACCGCAAAAAATACAATCGAAAGCAATACCTGCGCCGCTACCGACAAAACAGATGCGGGGCGAATCCTCTTTTGGGGCTTCGTCGCAATTACATCTTCCTCAATCGGTTCTGTTTCAAACAATTCCCGTTCGGACACGCACTCCGCAACTTCCTCAACATCATCAACTCCCTCCGCAACAGGTTCGGCAAATGCCGGAGAGTCCGCTTCTTCCGTGTTGTCGGGCTTGTCCAAAAAAGCGTGTGCAAGTGCCGCGCCGCATTTATGGCAAAATAAAGCATCGTCGTTGGCTACCTTAGCTCCGCATTGTGTACAATAATGACTCATTCTTTTACCCTTTTCCTTTCTAATCAGGTATGCTTTTTAAGCTTCGTTTTCCGCATTTACGCAGATTTTCTTTACAGGTTTTTACCCTTTTCCTTTCTAAGCAAGTATGCTTTTTAAGTTTCGTTTTCCGTATTTACACAATCAACTGTTCTCGGAAACCTTCCGCAGTATATCGCGGGCATCCCATAAATACTGTACCCCCGAAAATACCGTAAGTGCAACGCAAATGTACATAAAAGCGTTTCCAATCGGCACGAGCAATCGGTCGGGGCTGTTTATAACAGTCATTGCAAACTCAACCTCATAGGTAATTATACCGTAACTCTCTAATATCCACAAAAACAAAATTGTGCAAATCGTAACCATTGTAATAACAGTCTTGACTTTTCCCGATGTTCGCGCAGGGATTACAATTTTTTCTTCGCTCTCAACTGCCGCAAGCCTTACCGCCGACACAACAAAGTCACGCGCAAGGATTACCACAACAGTCCACGCGCTTATCCAAGGGCGAGGCTGCATTCCCGCAAAACAAACCAGCGCACTCATAACAAGAATCTTGTCGGCAATGGGGTCAAGAAACTTGCCGAGTTTTGTCACCATCATGCGTGTCCTCGCAATGTATCCATCAAAAAAATCGGTGATACTTGCCGCCGCAAAGATTATTAAAGCAACTAAGAGGTTATGCGGAATCCCGTCGGTTATCAGCGCGATGACAAACAGCGGCGTAAGTAAGATTCGCAATATAGTCAGTTTGTTTGCCAAATTCAGCGATTTTAGCGAATTAACAGCATCGGCCATTGCCATAAGTTTTTTCACACTATTTCTCCTATTAAGTTATTATCGACAACCTCTGTGATTTGTACGTTCACAAATTGTCCCGTTTTCGGCTTTGAATTGCCCGTTTCTCTTGGATTTAAGGCGAAATACACCATTGAATCAATTTCGGGAGCTTGCATATAACTTCGCCCGAAATATAACTCGGCATATTTGTCAAACCCCTCAACAACCACCTCAAACTCCCGCCCGATTAACCCGTTAGTCCATTCTCCTGTGCGGACATCCTGCTGTTCGGCGATAATTTCACTGCGCCGTTCGCGTTCACACTGCTCAATTTGGTCGGGAAATTCAGCGGCGGCAGTTCCCTCCTCTTCCGAGTAAGCGAAACAGCCGAGGTGTTCAAATCGCATTTCGTGGGCAAACTCCGCCAATTCGGTGAACTGTTCCTCTGTTTCCCCCGGGAATCCGGTAATCAAGGTTGTCCTCAGGATTATTCCGGGAATCTCGTTTCTCAGCTTTTTAATCAATTCGGTAAGCGACTTGCGCCCGCCCGTTCTGTTCATCGCCTTGATTATTTCATCGTTACAATGCTGAATGGGGAGGTCGAGGTATTTGACAATTTTCGGCTCGGATTTAATAACTTCAATAAGCTCGTCGGTAATGCGCTGTGGATAACAGTATAACAGACGAATCCATTTTAGTTTGTCGATTTCGGTCAGCTTCTTTAAAAGTTTTTTCAACTCGACTTTTCCGTACAAATCCTTACCGTAATTAGTAACATCCTGCGCCACAAGAATAAGCTCACGGACTCCGTTTTCGGCAAGCCCGCGTGCCTCCTCGACTATATTCTCAATCGTACGCGAGCGGTAACCCCCTCTGAAAAGCGGAATCGCACAATAAGAACACCGATTGTCACAACCATCTGCAATCCGCATATAGGCATAATGCGGCATTGTGGAAAGCAGGCGTTCACCCTCCATATTGTGGTTTATGCCATTGTCGTTTTCGCCGAATAAAGCGAGCTTTTTGTCGGTTAATACCGTGTTAATTGCCTCGACTATATTATCATTGCCGCCGAGACCGAGTACCCCGTCCACTTCCGGAAATTCATCCGCAACTTGTTGCTTATACCTTTGCGAAAGGCAACCGGTAACAATTATTTTCTTGTTAATCCCGTCATTTTTGCGGGAGGCTGTCTCGAGAATTTCCTCAATCGCCTCCTCCTTAGCGGATTGGATAAAACAGCAGGTGTTGATTATAACAACATCCGCCAACCCCGGCTCGGCGACAAGGCGATAACCCGCTTTTGCAATTTTGGCAAGCATTAGTTCTGCATCACACTGATTTTTGGGGCAACCAAGCGATACCATCGCTATTTTTGCCGTTCCGGCTTTATTCTTGTCTATCATAACTCATCAGGCGAAAACTCCTCGAAGCTCTCATCTCCTTCTATAAGTATAGCCTTCTTGGTCTTTTTCGCGGATTTTTTCGGCACAGGCTCTTCAGTCGGCGGCAAAACCTCCGCACTGTCAGCCTTTTTATCAAGCTTTTCAGTCTTTTCGGAAGAGTCAACATCGTCAAAAACAGTTGAATCGGCGACCTTATCGCGGATTTTTTCTTCAATCTCGTCCATTAAATCGGGATTTTCAAGCAGGTATTTTTTGGCGTTTTCCCGCCCTTGACCCAATCGCATATCGCCGTGATAATACCATGCGCCGCTTTTTTTGCAGACTGCCAAATCAGCAGCTAAATCAAGAATTTCGCCTACCTTAGATATGCCTACTCCGTAAATCATATCAAATTCACAGGTTTTAAACGGCGGGGCTACCTTATTTTTGACAACCTTGCATTTGGTACGTACTCCTATTTGCTCGCTCCCGTCCATGATTTTTTCGCTCGTTTTGCTCACTTGAATCCTCACAGATGCATAAAATTTCAATGCGCGGCCGCCCGGAGTTGTTTCGGGGTTGCCGTAGCCGCCGATTTTCTCACGCACTTGGTTTATAAAAATCGCAACCGTTCCCGTTTTGGAAATAATACTGGTGAGTTTGCGCATCGCCGCCGACATCAGCCGCGCCTGCTGCCCTACATGAGAATCGCCCATTTCGCCTTCTATTTCCGCGCGTGTAACCATTGCAGCTACCGAGTCAAGCACTATTATATCAACCGCACCCGAACGGACAAGCCGTTCCATTATTTCAAGAGCCTGTTCGCCTGTATCGGGTTGTGACACGATTAGTTCATCTACATTAACGCCGAGTTTTTTTGCATAAATCGGGTCTAATGCGTGTTCAACGTCAACAAATGCCGCAGTCCCCCCTTTTTTTTGCGCTTCGGCAATCGCGTGGAGTGATACCGTAGTTTTCCCGCCCGACTCTTGCCCGTATATTTCTATTATCCTTCCCTTAGGGAGTCCGCCTATTCCGAGTGCCAAATCTAAATTCAGCGAACCCGTCGGCGTGGATTCGACATTCATGCGGTTCTTGGAATTCATGAACATTACCGCCCCCTCGCCGAAATCTTTTTCAATCTGGGCGATTGCCGATGCGAGTGCCTTTTGCCGTTCTTCTCCGGTCGCCGCCTTTGTAGGAGCGGATTTAACCGTCTTAGCCTTAGCCATATTTTTACCCTTGCCCTTTCTATACAATTTCTTTATCAAAGTTTCGTTTTCCCATTTACCATGGACCGATTCTCAAAGTTTTACCCTTGCCCTTTCTATACAATTTCTTTATTAAAGTTTCGTTTTCCCATTTACCATGGACTGATTCTCAAAGTTTTACCCTTGCCCTTTCTTTGTTCTTTTTCTTAATTCTACACCTTAAATTACACCTTAAATTCGCCTCTAAAATCAATAATAACAAAAAAAATAAAATTTTGCAAGTCTTTTTTCATTTTTTGCTTGACAAACCGATATTTGATGTGTTATTATATATAAAGCACATAGATAGGGGCGTGGTGTAATTGGTAACATGACGGTCTCCAAAACCGTTGTTCAGGGTTCGAGTCCCTACGCCCCTGCTCTTCAGCAGTTAGCAGTTCGTGATTGGTAACTGCCGACTGCTGATTTATTTTCAGGAGGAGGTCTTAGAAACTTATGAATAAGGCTATAACCGAAAAATTTGAATATTGGCTGAAAAATGCGTCCGGCGACGCCGATTTGGCAAATGAGCTGAGGAAAATCGCAAAAAAGCTTGAGGAAGCCAAGAAAAATAACGACTCGGAAGCGCGAAAAAAAATAGAAGCCGATTTAGACGACCGATTTTATTGCGAGCTTGAGTTCGGGACAGGGGGGCTTCGCGGCATAATCGGCGCGGGGACTAACCGCATTAACCACTATACCGTTGCCCGCGCAACTCAGGGGCTCGCCGATTTTGTAAAATCGCGCAATCCCTCATTTAATAAACCGGGTACAGCATCGGTAGCGGTCGCATTCGATAGCCGCCACAAATCCTCCTATTTTGCAAGAGTTGCGGCGCAGGTCTTGGCGGCAAACGGTATAAAATGCCACGTTTATAAGGATATAACGCCGACTCCCATGCTGAGTTTTGCCGTGAGGCGGCTTAAATGCAGTGCGGGAATCGTTATTACCGCGAGCCATAATCCGTCGCAATACAACGGATACAAAGCATATGGAAGCGATGGTTGCCAATTAAACCTCAGCGATTCGGAAGTCATTATTAACCGTATTAATAAGTTAGATTTGTTTAACGATGTTGAGCTTGCCGATTTTGATGAGGCTTACGAAAAAGGGCTTATTACCGGCATTGACAGCGATGTAATCGATGATTATTTCAAAAGCGTTAAAGCGCGTTCGATTCACCGTAATATATGCGGCGGCTCGGGACTCAAAGTTGTATTCACGCCGCTCAACGGCGCGGGCAACAAACCTGTTCGCCGTATTTTTAAAGAAACGGGCGTTGCAGATGTTGTAATAGTTCCCGAGCAGGAACGCCCCGACGGCTCTTTTCCCACCTGCCCCTACCCTAACCCGGAGTTTAAAGAAGCGTTGGAATTGGGGCTTAAACTTGCAAAAGAGGAAAATGCGGACTTGTTGATTGCCACCGACCCCGACTGTGACCGTGTGGGGCTTGCGGTTCGTGATGAATCCGCTGTGGGAGGATTCGCGCTTTTCAGCGGGAACGAAGTCGGCGCGATGATGCTCGAATACATTTGCCGCGAACGCAGGGTGAGCGAAAGTATGCCCTTGAATCCCATTGCGGTCAAAACAATTGTTACTACTGATATTGCCGCAAAAATTGCCGAAAAGTATAATGTTCAGCTTTTTGACGTGCTTACCGGATTTAAATTTATCGGCGAAATAATAGGCAATCTCGAAAAAAAAGGTGAGCAGGACAGATTCATCTTTGGATTTGAGGAAAGCATCGGATATTTAGCGGGAAGCTATGTCCGCGATAAAGATGCAGTGTGTGCTTCTATGCTTATTTGCGAAATGGCGGCTTTTTACCGCCGAACAGGGAAAACTCTTGTAGATGCGCGTGAGCAAATGTACAAAGACTATGGATATTACTACCATGACACCCAAAATATCCGCTTTGAGGGACAAGCGGGAGCAGCTCAAATGAAGAAGATTATGGACAATCTGCGCCGCTCTTGCCCTAAACAGGTTGGGAAAATTGAAGTTGTCGGCTTTTCCGATTACCTTAACAAGACTGTCGTTGATTTTAGGAATCCGCGTACCGGACCGAAAAGCACGGGCTTGCCTAAATCTAACGTCCTAAAGCTTGTTTTGGAGGATGACTCTGTAATAATAGTACGCCCGTCGGGGACTGAGCCTAAACTCAAGATTTACTATACGAGCATTGGATTAAGCATGAGCGAATCTGTAAATGTTCAAAAGCGCGTAAAGGAAGATTTTACGAGGTTAATCGGCGTTTAAACTGTATTTTAGAGCAGTTTTGTAAAAATTAGCTAAAAAATAAGTAAATATTTAGTAAGTTTGCACATTGACTAACGGCAAAAATTAATGTATATTATTTAGTAAGGTGTAAATACGAGAACTGTTTCTTACTATTTGCATCAAATAAAATTAAATGGAGGATACACAATTATGAATTTATCCAAAAGGCTTTTGGCAATTTTTGCAGCAATGGCTATGGCACTGACCCTCACGCTCGCGGCGTGCAACAACGACAATGGTGACGAACCCCCCGCACAGCAAGACCCTGTAGTTACCGATGACACTGCCGGTGGCGACGACAACACCAACGATGAGCAAAATGACAACAATGACGACAACAGCGAAGATGACTTTGTAAACGAACCCTTTGTTGACTTCGCAGTAATGGCATTTAACCAACGTGAATTCACAATCCCCGCCGGCATGAACATTAACATCGGCGGCAACAACGGCCCGGGTAGCGGTGAAGGCGGAGGCGCATCCGATGCAATCAGAATCGTCGGTTTCCAAGGCTATAGAGAGCCTGACGGCGGATTCCCCGATGGTCTCGATAGCACATGGCAAGACCTCATTTCACAAAACGGGGAGTTTTGGGAAAATGTAGAGCGTATCGAAGCCGAATTTTACTTTGAAGGCGTTGGCGGAATCGAATCGGAAGCTATCAGCAATGTTGAGGTCTTCATGCAGGGCGGAGCACTTTGGAGTCACGACTGGTGGAATACAGGCGACAATCTCCTTAAACAGTTCGACGAAGACAATGGCGGAGACGGTTTTCACTGGGGCGACAGGATGACTGCTGTTTGGGATATTCCTTTCTATGTAGAGCATCGTGTTGAAAACGTGGGAAGAGACAGGGAACTTTTCAGCTCACCTCCTGTCCCGAAAGACCCGGAAGACGAAGAAAGCGATAAAGAAGGCGGCGGAATCCTTAAATTCGGATTGCAGGTAAAAACAGACAGCCCGGTTAATGACATTACCGCAAGAATTATTTGGACTGATGTTACTATTTATGTTTACGACTTAGACTTGTTTAACGAGTTTGTAGCGGAAGTCACTGCGACAACCGGGATTGAAATGTCTCCCGGCGCGATTGACAGAGTTGTCCAAGTTGATGCGCAATAATTGAGAAAAATGATGAATAAGGAATAATGAGCTGTTCATTGTTCCTTATTCTTTAGAAGGAGTGTGTGTTTCATGAATCCTGTAACAGGTGTTGACTTTTGGGGCGCGATAGTCGCCGCCGGAGTTGCGTTTGTGGTATTAGTCGGTCTCTTTATTTGGGGCATGATTAAGAAAAAAAGATAACCCGATTTGCAATTAACATTAGACCTCCACGGGAATTTCCGAGGAGGTCTATTTTGTAACCAATTTGTAATAAACTTTTTTGCAACCTTTTTGCCGTCTGAGTTGTTTTATTGATATAGTCGGTTCTTCCGAAAAAATAATTCAAATTAAGAGCGAGGTGCGATATGAAAAGTTTAACTAAAACATTGGCGGCATTGGTGTTGATTGCGGGGTTGCTTTTGTTGGCAACTTCATGCGGCGGGCTAAACGAATTTGCCTCCTCCCCGACCGGGAATATGGCGCGGGATGGTGGCGAAGAAGTGCAAGAAGCGGTTGTACACAATGATGCAGACGTAGGAGTGGTCGATGATGCGGACTACTTTGCACACCGCCCAATTCTCGCCGATGACAGCGACGGCGGGCATACTATGGGCGGCGGTAACGCGGAGCAAGTCACAATGCTCCCCGCGGGAACGCTTACCGCAGGTGAATGGCGCGACAACAGGAACTGGGATGACTGGGTTAAGCTGTTTGAGCAAAATCAATCACGCGGCAACTCGGCATGGCAAAACATGATTAATCGTTGGCAGCTTCAGCCGCTCAACCGAGTAACAGTCAGGGTTACGCGAAACGGCGTTCCTGTCCGTAACGAGGCGGTGACACTTGTGAGGCAGCCCGCTCCGGGCTCACAGACGGAGGCTGTATTGTGGAACGCGCGTACCGACCATGAAGGGCTGGCGTATTTGTTCAGCGACACGCCAATTACCGGGGACGATTACATCAAAGTCAATTCCGACAACCTCATAAGAGTTGACTCGGAGTTTATGGAGATTAACGCGGCTCATTCCTCTGCCAATTCGCCCGACAAAACGCTTGACTTAATGCTCGTGTTCGATACTACGGGTTCAATGGGAGATGAGTTGAGGTATTTACAGGCGGAGCTTGAGGACGTTATTAATACCGTTCGGAGGGGAAACGCAAATATTCCCACTCGGCTTTCGGTGAATTTTTACCGTGACCACGATGACCAATATGTAATTTTACCGCATGAATTCACGAACGATATACCGCAAGCAATCAGAATCCTCAATGAGCAAAGTGCGGCGGGCGGGGGCGACTGGCCCGAAGCACTTGATGAAGCTTTAATCGATGCGGTATATGAAAAAGAATGGCAGGATGATTCGGTTAAAATTATGCTGTTAGTGCTTGATGCACCTGCGCATGAAAGACAAGATGCAATCCAAAACCTGCAAAACGCAATTGCAGGCGCGGCAAGCAATGGAATCCGCATAGTCCCTGTTATGGCGAGTGGCAACGGCAGTAACTACGACCTTGATACCGAATTCCTGTTACGCACCTTTGCGGTAATGACAGGCGGGACGTTTACATTTTTGACTGACCATTCGGGAGTAGGCAATCCGCACGCCGAGCCGACAATCGGCGCGTACCAAGTCGAAAAGCTCAACGAAATGCTGATTAGAATTATTAATGAGTATCTTTCGTGAATTTTGTGAAAATTTGTAAAAAACGCTTGACAAGCTGCCAAAAGTGTGTTAAAATAACAATTACAGGGAGCTGATGTTTCGGCTGAGAGGAAACGGATTGACGTTTCGACCTATGACCTGATGCGGATAATGCCGCCGTAGGGAAATAGCTTTTGTCGTGCAAACCTCCTTGTATAATTATTTATAAGGAGGTTTTTCTGTATGAAAAACACAAAAGTTCTCGTTCTCGCGGAATGCGCAATCATGCTCGGGCTGTCAATAGCCCTGAGCTTTGTCAAGGTTTGGAAAATGCCCATGGGCGGTTCAGTTACGCTCTTGTCAATGCTCCCTCTTATACTTATTTCTGTTAAGTACGGCATAAAAATCGGTCTGCCTGTGGCATTTCTCTATGCGGGGTTTCAATTCGGGGTTGACATAGGCGAGGTTATGACATGGGGAATGACTCCCGGTGCAATTGTGGGAATGAGCGTTTTGGACTATCTAATCCCTTTTACGGGGCTGGGGTTGGCGGGGGTGTTCCGTTATAAAAAGTTGCCCGGTTGGTGTGCAGGGATTGCTGTTGTAATGGTATTGCGTTTTGCAGGGCATTTTACATCAGGCATAATCATATTCGGGCAATGGGCACCGGAAGATTGGAATGTTGCGCTGTATTCGCTCGTATACAACGGGGCATATATGCTGCCCGAATTGATTTTCACAATGCTCGGAGCGATTTTTCTCCTTAAAACACCTCATGTTCGCACACTTTTCAGCCCCGTCTAATCGGGCAACCGCTTGACATTATCACAGCAAATCTCATTTACAAGAGTTCTTCCCTCTTTCAGAGTGTTGAACTCTTGTATGTTTTTTAGAGTCGTTTCTGCTATTTCCCTTGTTGCTTCCTCGGTAAAAAAAGCTTGGTGCGAGGTCAGGACTACATTTGGGAACGACAGCAAACGCGCCAAATCGTCATCAGTGATTATTTCCGCGGAATAATCGCTGAAGAAATAATCGGCTTCCTCCTCATAAACGTCAAGCCCCGCGCCGTAAAACTTCTTTGACTTGAGTGCATCAATCAATGCCGGGGTGTCGATTAACCCGCCCCGCGATGTGTTTACGACTACTACGCCGTCTTTCATCAAGGCAATGCTGTCCTTGTTAATCATGTGCCTCGTTGCGGGAATAAGCGGGCAATGAAGCGATATAACGTCCGATTCGCGGTAAACGCTGTCAATCGGCTTATACTCGCCATTAAAACTATCAGACGGATACGGGTCATAGGCGATTACTTTCATGCCAAACCCGCCGCATATTTCCGCAAAAACCCGCCCAATCTTACCCGTGCCTATTATTCCAGCGGTTTTGCCGCGCATATCGAATCCTATCAGACCGTTAATGCTGAAATTGTTTTCGCGCGTTCGGGAGTATGCCCTGTGAATCTTCCTGTTGACACAGAGCAATAACGCCATTGTATGCTCCGCGACAGCCGCAGGGGAATACTCGGGTACACGCACAACTTTGAATCCCATGTAGCAAGCCGCCTTTAAGTCAACATTGTTGTACCCGGCACAGCGCATCGCAATAAGCTTAACGCCTGTTTCGGCAAGTGCATCAAGCGTGTCTTTGTCTATAACATCATTAACAAAAGCACAGGCAACGCCGCACCCTTCTGAAAATCGGGCAGTGTCGGCATTGAGGTGATAATCAAGATACTTAATTTCACAACCGTACTCGGGAGCAAGGCGGTCAAACCACGGTTTGTCATAAGGTTTTACATCATAAAAAGCAATTCTCATAAATGCAGTATTCCCCGAAATTTGCGCATTAGCCGAAAAAAGTCATAAAATATCATAAAATGCGGGCTTTGCGGAATTTTATTGTGTGTGAATATTGACAATTGAGAGCTACTGCTGTATAATAATGAGTATGAGAGAGCATACAAAATTTATTTATCATGGTTACACTATAGAAGAAAACGGGTTTGAATACCACTTCAGTATGGACGAATATGAGTTTCGCCCGAGGTGGACTTTCGCGCTTCCCGTAAAAGACAATCATAAAGAAGACGAGCTTTTGCATAAGCTTGTGTTCAGCCTCGGCATGGTTGAGCTTGTCAGCTATTGGAAGTCGGCTTGCCCCGCATTTGTTGAGGTTAAATGCGGCAGTCTTGACGATTGGCAAATCAACTGGTGGAAAAAGCTTTATAAAAACGGGTTGGGCGAGTTCTTTTACGTGAATAACATTGCCCCCGATGATGACTTTATGACGATTACGACCCCCAATGCGCATCAAAACGACACCCTACCGAGCAATCGCTTGCATTGCGGAGGACTTAACGGCTGTCTCATTCCCGTTGGCGGCGGCAAGGACAGCATTGTTACACTTGAGCTGTTAAAATCGAGAAACGAACCGGACTGTGAGAACGCCCATGACTGTTGTTACATAGTCGGCGATATAAAACGCGCCTACGATTCGGCAAAAACGGCGGGCTACCCCGATTCGCGCATTATCACAGTGGAGCGCACAATTGACCCGACTTTGCTTCAACTAAACAAAAAAGGCTACCTCAACGGGCATACCCCGTTTTCGGCTGTAATAGCCTTTTCATCATTGCTTTTCGCCTATCTTACGGGCAAGGAATATGTAGTCCTCTCAAACGAGAGCAGCGCGAATGAAGGGAATGTCGGCGGCGCGGACATTAATCACCAGTACAGTAAAAGCACCGAGTTTGAACGCGATTTCAGGGAATACGTCGGCAAGATGGGGCGGGGCTTGCCGAATTATTTCAGTTTGTTACGCCCGTGGAACGAACTGCAAATCACCCGCAAGTTCACGCAATTTCCGCAATATTTCCCCGTGTTCCAATCCTGCAACGCGGGGACAAAATCAAATACATGGTGCTGTAAATGCGCGAAGTGCCTGTATGTTTATATAATGTTGGCGACATTTTTAGATGATAATGCGTTAATTTCGATTTTTGGCGAAAATTTGCTTAACAATCAAGAGTTGGCGGCTTTACTCGCCGCGCTGATTGACCCTCAGCAGGATAAACCTTTTGAGTGTGTAGGAACGCGCGATGAAGTCAACTGCGCGCTTTTTGCGGCAATTAAAAGACGCGAACCCGATTTGCCGATTTTGTTGAGGCGTTTCAAAGGAGGAACAATCCCGTCGTGTTCTGATTTGATGGGCTTTTTTGACAGTGACAATTTTGTCCCCGATAAGTTTTTAAAAATTTTTTCTAAAAATTTTTAAAAAACACTTGACAAAGTAAAAAAGAGCTGTTATAATGGATAATGGTTTATGAGAGTGGCGTCATAGCCAAGTGGTAAGGCATAGGTCTGCAACACCTTGATCCCCGGTTCAAATCCGGGTGACGCCTTATGACAGTTAGGTTTTTGTATGGTTGTAATTTGTAAAAATGTTCCTCAATAGCTCAGTCGGTAGAGCATTCGGCTGTTAACCGAAGGGTCGCTGGTTCGAGTCCAGCTTGGGGAGTAGCAAAAGAAAAAGCGATAAACTTTTGATTTTCAAGGTTTATCGTTTTTTCTTTTTGTTTGAAATACAACTATTTCGTGTGGAAATGACGGGTATCAACCACTTAATACTACTCCGCAGTATAACAAAAAAATTTTTTTTACTGTATTCGTTTCGCTATTGCATTTTTAAAAATTCCGTGTTATAATATTAAACGAATAAATTAATTTTACAGGAGGAAATGTTCATGTATGTAATCAATGACAGTTGCATTAACTGCGGTGCTTGTGCGGCAGACTGCCCCGTTGACGCAATTAAAGAGGACGGCGAAAAGTACAGTATCAACGCCGACTGCATTGACTGTGGTGCTTGCGCCGGCAGTTGCCCGGTGGACGCAATTAACGCGGGCGATTAACACAGGTTACTCTAAATTGTAATGCAACTGCAATAGAGCGGGATTTTAACCAATCCCGCTCTATTGCTTTAAATGCTTTAAAAAATTCTCTCAAATTGAAAGTCTCAAAGACCTATACAAACTCAATTATAGCCATTTCCGCAGCATCACCCCTGCGCGGACCGATGCGGATTATACGAGTGTATCCGCCATTCCTGTCGGCATAACGAGGCGCGATTTCGTCAAACAGTTTCTTAGAAACATCTTCCTTAGTGACAACAGCGTATACCTGTCTTTTGGAATGTAAATCACTTTTTTTGCCCGTTGTGATAATTTTTTCAACAACACTGCGCAATTCTTTCGCGCGTGTAATCGTTGTTTCCATTCTTTCGTTTTCCAAAAAATGCGTTACCATGCCACGTAACATCGCTTTTCTATGCGCGGTAGGTCGCCCCAATTTCCTCATTGCCATGTTTAACCATGCCCTTTCTGCACAAAAGTGCCATAAACTGATTTTTCGAAATGCACCCGGCGATATTCTTACATATCCAAATCGCTCGGTGCTAAGTCAAACCCCAATGATAACAGCTTTTCGCGGACTTCATCAAAGGATTTTTTACCTAAGTTCCGCACTTTCATCATATCTTCGGGCGACCTGTTAATTAAATCATCAACTGTATTTATTCCGGCACGCTTCAAGCAATTAAACGAACGCACCGATAAATCCAAATCTTCAATAGTCATCTCAAGAATCTTATCCTTACTCCTATCTTCTTTTTCCGACATCAACTCAGGCTGATTTATCTCATCGGACAATCCCACAAACAGCATCAAATGCTCACACAACAGCTTCGCCGCATACGAAACCGCCTCTTTTGCCGACATAGTACCATCAGTCCAAACTTCAATCGTAAGCTTATCAAAATCCGTTCTTTGACCGACACGGGTGTTTTCAACCGAGTAATTGACCTTTAAAACAGGCGTATAAATGCTGTCAATAGGGATTACTCCAATTATCTGTTGCTGCATATATTGCTTATTTTTTTCAGCACCGATATAACCTCGCCCATTGTCAAATGTAAGCTCCATAGACAATACCGCTCCGGGTCCCAATGAGGCTATATGAATGTTAGGGTCAATAATCTCAATCTCGCTGTCTGTTTCTATATCTCCGGCTTTTACTTCACACTCGCCCTCGGCATTAATATAAACCGTCTTCGGGCAATCGCCGTGCATTTTCGCCAAAAGTCCTTTGACGTTGAGGATAATTTCGGTTACATCTTCCTTAACTCCCGGAATCGTAGAAAATTCGTGTTCAATTTGCCCGTCCGAGCCGGAGATTTTTATCGAGGTAACTGCCACTCCCGGCAGGGATGAGAGCAAAACTCGCCTTAAACTGTTACCAAGGGTGTTGCCAAACCCGCATTCAAGCGGTTCAAGACAAAACATCCCATAAGTTCCATCGGGTTTCAGCTTAATCGTTTCAATTTCAGACTTCTCTATTCTTTCAAGCATACATTTACCCCTTTCCAATATTGTGTCAATAAACCGCAGAAATTCGTTTTCCGCTCGCACAAGGATTGGTATTCAGTGTTGAACCCTTTCCAATATTGTGTCGATAAACCGCAGAAATTCGTTTTCCGCTCGCACAAGGATTGGTATTCAGTGTTGAACCCTTTCCAATATTGTGTCAATAAACCGCAGAAATTCGTTTTCCGCTCGCACAAGGATTGGTATTCAGTGTTGAACCCTTTCCAATATTGCATCGATAAACCGTAGAAATTCGCTAATTACTTAGAATACAACTCTATAACCAAATTCTCTTGAATTTCAAAATCAAGCTCATCACGCTGAGGCTTCCTCACTACCGTTGCGGTTCGCGCTTCTCTGTTGACATCCAACCATTGCGGCGCAGTTCTGCCGTGAGTCAGTTCAATAATCTGCTCAAACTTAGCACTCTTCTTGCTTCCCTCATGAAGTGCCACAACATCGCCGACCTTAACCCTATAAGAGGGGATGTCTACCCGCTTGCCGTTGACAGTAAAATGCCCGTGACCCACCAACTGACGCGCTTCACGCCTTGTGATAGCCATGTTCATTCTGTAAACCACATTATCAAGCCGCGATTCAAGCAACAACAACAGGTTCTCACCGGTAACGCCTTCTTCTCTAATCGCAATTTCATAGTAGCGATAGAACTGCTTTTCCAACACACCGTATATAAATTTAAGCTTCTGCTTTTCCTTGAGCTGCAATCCGTATTCCGAAACCTTTTTACGAGTATTGCTGCCCGCCCCGAATTTGCGCCTTGTTTCCTTTTTATGGGTATAACCCAACACCGCCGGGCTGATTCCCAAGGATTTACATTTTTTAGAAATAGGTTCTCTGTAAACTGCCATTTTCTTCTCCTTTAATAAATAAATATCGAGCTTTTCTCGACGTTAGGGCAGAATTCCCTAAACTCCGTACTCATTCAGATACTCCCTCATTTTTGCCGCGTAATCAGACTTTTTGTGACTCTCAAGATAATCTATAATATCATGCGCCGTGGCAATTGAATAAACAGGAATCCCATAATCACGCTCAATTTGCTTAGTCGCACTTATACTGTCCGTCCCCCGCTCCATACGGTCAACCGAAATATACAAAGAAGTAATATTCTCGGCGGGATTGGCTATACCAAGCCCCTCAAACAACGCAATTGTTTCCCGTATTGACGTTCCTGCAGTTGTCACATCTTCAATAATAGCAATTTTATCGGCTTTAGTCGGAGTATACCCCAAAATTGATTTTGCATCACCGTGGTCTTTGGCTTCCTTGCGATTATACGAAACTCTTACATCCATAGGATTACGAACATTCCGCGATAACGCAACCGCCGCAGTAACCGCCAACGATATTCCCTTATAGGCAGGTCCGTACAGTACATCGAATTTCGCGGCATTACCCTCGTTAATGCTCCGGGTTATCATTTCGGCGTAAAACTCGCTCAATCTGCCAAGCTGACTGCCGAGACTATACTCGCCTGTGTTGATAAAATAAGGCGACTTGCGACCGCTTTTCAATGTAAAATCCCCAAAAAGCAATGCGCCGCATTCTTCCATGAACTCTAAGAATTTAGAATAAAAAACTCTTTGCTGTTCCACAAGCTACCGCCTTCCCCGTTTTATTAAAACAATCTTAACTATGACATACCCGCGCTAAACACTACACACATCTGCGTTAAGCACACCCTCATTAAGCACTATACACGCCTGCGTTTAGGAGGTCTGCAACCATTGTGGGGAATCGGAGTAACATCTTTAATCATTCTGACTTCAAGACCCGCCGTTTGTAATGCGCGGATTGCCGCCTCCCTTCCCGAACCGGGACCTTTTACATAAACCTCTACAGTTTTAAGACCGTGTTCCATCGCAGACTTAGCCGCCGTTTCAGCAGCAGACGATGCCGCAAACGGGGTCGATTTCCGTGAGCCTCTAAACCCCAATCCGCCGGCCGATGCCCACGAAAGAGCGTTGCCGCGCAAATCGGTAATGGTGACTATTGTATTATTAAATGTCGATTGAATATGAGCGGAACCATTCTCGATATTCTTACGTTCCCGCCTTCTGCGAATAACCGGCTTTTTGCCGCCCTTGGTTGCTGCCATTTTTTTACCCATGCCCTTTCTGCACAGACGTGCGTTTGAAAGCCGCATGCTTTCAAACCTTATAATATCCCCGTAGAAAGTCCGCGCTACTTCTTCTTATTAGCGATTGTCTTTCTCGGCCCTTTTCTGGTTCTTGCATTGGTCTTTGTCCGTTGTCCGCGTACCGGTAATCCCTTACGGTGACGAATCCCGCGGTAACAGTTAATCTCAATTAACCGCTTTATGTTGAGCGCGGTTTCACGCCGAAGGTCACCTTCCACCAAATAGCCGTTAGCATCAATCGCTTCACGGATTTTCGCCTCCTCGGCATCGGTAAGGTCTTTAACACGTGTGTCGGGATTCACTCCCGCCGCCGCTAAAATATCGTTTGAAGTTTTTCTGCCAATTCCAAAAACGTAGGTCAACCCAATTTCAATACGTTTCGCTTTCGGCAAATCCACACCGGCAATTCTCGCCATAGAAATTTCCTCCTAATATTAAGAACAAGTTATCATCCTTGAGTTTGCTTATGCTTAGGTTCTTTACATATAACCATAACCTTGCCATGACGTTTGATAATCTTACATTTATCGCAAATAGGCTTTACAGATGGTTTAACTTTCATTTCTTTCCCATGCCCTTTCTGCACAAACGTGCGACTGAAAGCATTTACACAGATTTACTTTCAATTTTTTCCAAATTTTTTCTGCACAAACACTTTATAAATCCAAGCAACGACAAATTTATTTTGCGCGCCATGTGATGCGTCCCTTAGTCAAATCATAGGGCGACATTTCAATTGTCACCTTGTCTCCCGGAAGTATCCGTATAAAATTCATCCTAAGCCTTCCGCTTACGTGGGCGAGGATTTTATGCCCATTAGAAAGCTCAACCTTAAACATCGCATTCGGCAACGCTTCAAGGATTACACCCTCAACCTCAATTACATCGTCCTTTGCCAAAAACCTCCCCACCTTTCGTATTTTCTCAATTAATCGCTATCATGAACAATTATTGGTTTTTACTTCCGAAATTTAATTCCCACAAGGCTTTTCTTAAGGATTTATCAGTAAAATAATCCAACTTAACAGTTTTATTGGTTATTTCAAGATGCTTTATGTTTTTTTTCTTGGGAGTACCGAGTTTTCGCCGTCTGCCATCGGCAATGTACGCAAATCCCGACAAGTCCGAATTGCCACATACAATAGCATACCAACTCCCTTTGTCGTGTCCCGCCGTGCTTTTTGCAACAATATATTCTAAATTTTCCATTTACTGTTATTTCAGTAAAGTCATTACGACAGGGCTTCCGCTTGTAATCAGCACTGTATGCTCGAAATGCGCCGACAAATTTCCATTTGCCTCAACAACCGTCCACTCATCTCGGAGTATCTCGGTTTTCTTAGTAGTGGAATTTGCCATTGGCTCAATCGCAAGCGTCATCCCCGGTGTAAGCCTTGCTCCTCTCCCTGGAGGTCCGGTATTCGGGACATTAGGGTCTTCGTGCAAATCCCTGCCTACTCCATGTCCGAGGTAATCATCGGGAATAAAATAACCGCTACCCTCTATTTGAGTTTGAATGGCATTGGATATATCCCCAATCCTGTTCCCCGCCATACACTGACAAATTGCATCCCGCAACGCCTGTTCGGTAGTCCGTAATAACTTTTGGGCGTTTTCGTTAAGATTATCAAAACCGCTACAAGCAAAAGTTTTAGAAACATCACCGTGATACCCGTCTT
Source organism: Oscillospiraceae bacterium (assembly GCA_009777415.1). Classification (GTDB taxonomy): domain Bacteria; phylum Bacillota; class Clostridia; order Oscillospirales; family Ruminococcaceae; genus Ruminiclostridium_E. The sequence goes on along the minus strand of WRLX01000002.1, from coordinate 12,117 downwards.
TATTCGCACCAATATCAATCGTCACAATATCCCCCGCCCTGATAAAGCGTTTGCGTGAGGGAATCCCGTGTATTAGCTCGGAATTGATTGAAATACAAGCGTTTCCCGGAAAGCCGTACAACCCTTTAAATGAAGCTCTTGCACCTTTTCTCTTGATAAAATCACCGATTACTCTGTTAAGCTCCCATGTGCTTATTCCAGGAGTTATCATTTCGCCTACGTGATTTAACGCCAAAGCCGCGACCTCTCCGGCTCTCATCATGAAGTCAATTTCCCGCGGAGTTTTTATGATAATCCGCCCTCTTGAACCGACTCTTCTCTTAGGAAAGCCGTACATCAGCAACCAATAGCTTCAAACGTGAGACGAGTAGTGTCGGCAATTTCTTCCTGACCCTCAACCGTTTTGAGTTTACCGCGTTCAGAGTAAAAATCTCTCAGCGGTGCAGTTTTTTCATGGTAAGTCTTGAGGCGCGATAACACTGTTTCGGGCTTATCGTCAACCCGCTGAACCGCATTTCCTTCACAGGCATCGCATTTTCCCTCAACAGCAGTCGGCTTATATTCAAGGTGGTAAGACGCTCCGCAAGCATCGCATACACGTCTGCCGCCCATTCTGGCACAAATTCTTTCATCGGGAACATAAATCTCAACCGCTAAGTCAATGTTTACGCCCATATCCTCAAGAGCTTTCGCCTGTTCGACAGTCCTCGGAAATCCGTCCAAGATAAATCCGTTTTGGGCATCATCTTTGGCTATTCTCTCTTTAAGAATCCCTATAACCGTTTCGTCCGGCACAAGGTCGCCCCTGTCCATATATTCTTTCGCGGCAAGTCCCGCAGGTGTACCGTTCTTGACCGCTTCACGCAACATATTTCCTGTAGAAATCGGCGGAATTGATTTTTTCTCGCTCACAAACTCAGCTTGAGTCCCCTTACCCGAACCGGGTGCACCCAAAAATATAAGATTCATTATTTTACTCTTGCCCTTTCCGCATTTAGCAATTATAACACATTCAAATCAATAATCCTGTCGAATCAAGGAACAACTTAAAATAAATCTATTCCAAGAATCCTTTATGGTGACGCATCATCATTTGGCTTTCAAGAGTCCTCATTGTTTCAAGCGCAACACCGACCACGATTAAGATTGTAGTACCGCCGAGCGACAAGCCTATAATGCCTTGACCGCCGTTTGCTCCGATATAACCGGTAATTTTTGTAAACGCAATCGGGAATACCGCAATTATACCAAGGAATATCGCGCCTATAAAAGTAATCTTCGAAAGAGAATTGTTGATGAAATCCGATGTTGGTTTGCCCGGACGATACCCCGGAATCGCACCGTTGTTTTTCTTTAAGTTGTTGGCGATTTCCACGGGATTATACTGTACCGCCACATAGAAGTAATTAAACCCTATAATCAAGATGAAATAGAAGAAAGCGTAAATCCATGTCTGCATATTAAACGCCCGCAAAAATGCACCCCAAAACCTGTCAGCAGCCGAAGAATCCGCCATAAGCCCGCTTTCCCCGGTAATTCCGAAAAAGTGCAAAATCGTCTGCGGGAGACTCATTATCGACATTGCAAAGATAATCGGCATTACACCCGACATTGCGACTTTAATAGGAATGTGCGAACTTTGACCACCGTACATTTTGCGCCCTACTTGACGTTTCGCATACTGTACGGGAATTCTGCGTTCGGCATTCGTCATCAACACAACAAATCCAATCATTGCGATATAAATCAACAATGTCAAAGGAACAAAGATTGCATTCAATGCGCGCTCGCCCGCAGTCGCACCGACAGTAAGCTGTTGAACAAGGGTGTATATTTCACTCGGTATAGACGAAATTATACCCGCAAAGAGTATCATCGAAATTCCGTTCCCTATTCCCTTATCGGTAATCTGCTCGCCTAACCATATAATAAGTGATGCACCCGCAGTAAAACACCCGATAATGGTAATCATAGCAAGGACACCGCCGATTCCTGTTGTGTGCGTCAGTACGGGAACGCCATTGGTCGGAGGAGCACCCGCAAGCGCGAAATAAAACGCAGTTGCCTGAAACAAACCGATTCCCAACGCCAAAAACTTAACTATCCTGTTGATTTTCTTCTGCCCCTCCTCGCCCTCTTTTTGCATTCGCTCAAGAGCGGGGATCGCCACGGTAAGCAACTGGGTTATAATCGAGGCGTTAATATAAGGGGTAATTGACATTGCAAACAATGCACCTCTGCCGAGACCGCCACCCGTAATCGAGTTGAAGAAAGCCATTAACGTACCCGCACCTTCGCCCAACCCCATCAAATCCTCCATCGCACCGGGAGAAATAAACGGAATGAATATATGTGAACCTAAACGGAAAATTATTATAATGAAAATCGTAAAAAGAATCTTCCTACGTAAATCGGCTATTTTCCATGCGTTTATGAATACACCGAACATCTTGTCATCCTTTCTTGAAAAGCTTTAACTCTCAAAGTTTTATTTCTTTGACTTTGCCACAGAACCGACACCGCCATTTTTGGCTTTTTCGGCGCGATTTCTGGCATTTTGATTGTTAGGAAGAAACTTGGCTTTTTCGGGAAGCTCTTCCGCCTGCCCGCCTGCGCCTTGAATCTTCTGTTTAGCCGATTCGGAAATTTTAGTCACTTTAACATTCAGCTTTTTTGTGAGGTCACCCATACCGAGAACTTTTATTCCGTCTAACGGCTTTTTTATCAGCCCCGACGCAATAATAGCCTGTTCGTCAACCACATCGCCCGACTCAAAGCGTTTTTCCAAATCGCGGATATTAACAATGGCATATTCGGTTTTGAAAACATTGTTAAACCCTCTTTTAGGCATACGACGCGCAAGAGAAGTCTGACCGCCCTCAAAGCCCGGTCTGACACCGCCGCCCGCACGCGCCCATTGACCCTTGTGTCCTTTTCCGGAAGTCTTACCCCAACCGGAGCCGTGACCACGACCGATGCGCTTACTTTCCCTGTTTGAACCCTTTGCAGGTGATAATTCGTGAAGTTTCATGACAACACCTCTATTAAATACGAAATTTCTTTTATTTTCCCATTAGTGGCAGCGTTGTCCGGTTGCTCGGTAACATCGCCGATTTTTTTTAAGCCCAAAGACTTAGCAGTCGCTATATGCGAATCCTTACGCCCAATTAAGGACTTCACAAGTTTAATCCTCATAATAATTTTCACCCATTCCCTTCCTGCACAAAAACATCATGAAAGTTTCGTTTTCCGCACTTACGCAAATTCCACTTCCAAACCTTGAAATAACTCGGTTAATGTTTAGTCAACACACTAATTTTACGCCTTAGAAGTCAAAATCTGTTTAACAGACTTACCCCTGAGCTGTGCGACTTCTTCCGCGCTTCTCATCGCCAACAACCCCTGCATAGTCGCTCTTACCACATTACACGGGTTGTTCGAACGCAATGATTTTGTACGAATGTTTTTAATCCCTGCCGCCTCAACAACCGCACGAACAGGACCGCCGGCAATAACACCGGTACCTTCGGGGGCAGGTTTAAGCAAAACCTCACCCGCGCCGTACTTGCCGACAAATTCATGGGGAATAGTGGTATCTTTAAGGGTGATTTGCACCAAGCTTTTCTTAGCGTCCTCAATTGCTTTGCGTATTGCATCGGGGACTTCGTTGGATTTTCCCATCCCGAATCCGACAACACCGTTACCGTCACCGATAACTACGAGTGCGGAAATTTTCATAATCCGTCCGCCTTTAACGGTCTTAGATACCCTTTTAATATTTACCACCTTTTCGGTGAGCTTGTAATCAGATGCGTTTAATAATGCCATCGTATATATCTCCCAGTATAGAATTTATAACTCAGAATTTAAGTCCGCCCTCGCGTGCGCCTTCGGCAACCGCCGCAACTCTCCCGTGATAGACATAGCCCGAACGGTCAAATACAACATCGGTAATCCCCGCGCTTTTGCCTTTTTCGGCAATTGACAGTCCGATTTTTTTCGCCGCCGCAACATTTCCGCCAAATTCGGTAAAAGCCTTTTCAGTAGTCGACGCAGAGCAAATAGTTACACCTTTAACATCGTCAATCAACTGAGCGTACATATGGTTAGCGGAACGAAACACGTTCAAACGCGGACGTTCGGCAGTGCCGCTGATTTTACCTCTCACGCGCTTATGCCTGCGCAGTCTGTTTTCGTTTTTATTAATAGGTTTTATCATAATTTACCAATGACCTCCTACACAAATTCGCCATAAAAGTTAATTTTCACAATTCACAACGGATTGAGTTCAAACTTTTATCATTTGTCCTTAGATTATTTTTTGCCTTTACCTGCTTTACCCTCTTTACGTCTGACGACTTCATCTACGTAACGTATGCCTTTGCCTTTATACGGTTCGGGAGGACGCAGTCCCCTCACCTCGGCGGCAAACTGCCCCACCTTTTGATTGTCAATCCCGTTGATAATAATCTTATTGGGGGCGGGTGCTTCAATGGTTATGTCCTCAGTATCGGAAACAACTACAGGGTGCGAAAAACCCAGCGTCAAATCAAGTTCTTTCCCCTTTTTCTGACAACGATACCCAACACCATGAATTTCAAGCTCTTTTTTAAACCCAACGGTGACTCCCGTGACCATGTTGTTTAAAAGAGTTCTCGTCAAACCGTGAAGTGAACGGTCAGTCTTGCTCTCTGTTTCGGGAGTAACAGCGAGTACCCCGTTATCGAGCGTTATTTTCATAGACGGCTTAAACTCCCTCGAAAGAGTCCCCTTAGGACCCTTTACAGTCACAGAGTAACCATCAATATTTACATCCACTCCCGCAGGAACAGAAATAGGCAATTTACCAATTCTCGACATTTTTTTACCCATGCCCCTTCTGCACAAATGTGCCGTTGAAAGCCTCGTTTTCCGCATTTACGCAGATTTACTTTCAAACTTCGTTATCCCCGTATAAATCGTTATACTATCTAATTCTGCCTAACCGACTCAGTAACTCCTGTGTTTAGTCAGTTCTTCACGGCAAAATTCACCAAACAAACGCAAGGACTTCGCCACCGACTTGCTCGGCTCTTGCCCGCCTGTCGGTCATAATCCCCTTAGAGGTAGACACAATAGCGATTCCAAGCCCTTTCATTACTTTCGGCATTTCGCGCGAGTTCGAATAAATCCTAAGCCCCGGCTTAGAAACCCTGCGCAATCCGGTAATAACTTGAGCTCTGTTTTCGGTGTACCTCAATACAATTCGGAGTATGCCCTGCTTATTATCTTCAATAATTCTGTAATTTTTTATATACCCTTCGTCTTGAAGAATCTGCGCTATCTGCTTTTTTTCGTTAGAACACGGAATATCAACAATCGGATGCTTTGCCGAATTGGCATTACGTATTCTCGTCAGCATATCTGCGATAGTGTCGGTAACGTGCATTATTTTTTTCCTCCCCTGATAGTTGTTAGTAAATAGTTAATTAGTTGTTAGTAGGGTGCAACACCCAAACTATTACCACGATGATTTTCTCACACCGGGGATATGCCCCTTATATGCTAATTCCCTGAAACAAATCCTGCAAACTCCAAACTTGCGCAAATAAGCGTGCGGTCTGCCGCAAAGTTTGCAACGATTGTAGGCGCGGGTAGATGCCTTCGGTTTGCCGAGCTGTTTAGCAATTATAGCGCGTTGCTGTTTAGCAATCATAGATTTCTTCGCCATTTTTATCTCCCCATTATTAGAGTATCAAAGCTGATACACTTTGTTTTATTAGGTGTTTTTAGTTAGATTTTATTTAGCAAACGGTGCACCCATTAAGGTGAGCAATTCCTTCGCCTCTTCATCGGTTTTCGCCGTGGTAACAAAGTTTATGTCCATTCCTCTGATTGTGTCGATTTTATCATATTCAATTTCCGGAAAAATCAACTGCTCTTTAATGCCCACTGAATAATTGCCGCGTCCGTCAAAAGAGTTGGGGCTAATCCCCCGAAAGTCTCTTACACGGGGCAACGCAACATTAAACAGCCTGTCAAGGAATTCATACATAATTTTATCCCTAAGCGTAAGCTTAACACCGATTACATTGCCTTCGCGCAATTTGAAGTTAGCAACCGACTTCTTTGCTTTGCAAATAACGGGTTTTTGCCCGGTAATTGCTTTCAAATCGTTCATAATGCTGTCGATAACCTTAGGATTGTCCTTAGCCTCGCCGCAACCCACGTTTATCGTAATTTTCTCTAATTTAGGAACCTGCATTACGCTCTTATACCCAAATTTTTTAAAAAGTGCGGGAAGAACAGTTTCCTTATAATAAGCCTTTAATCTTGCCATTTTTTGATTACTCTCCTTTTAGGAAGCAAAAAGTCAAATCCTTTTTACCGCTCCTGTTACTATAAGCCTTAAATGCCGCCCCCTACAGTGTCGCCCCGCATTTTTTGCAGACTCTGACTTTTTTTGTCTCGCCTTTAATTTCCTTAAAGCTGTGACCGATGCGGGTCGGTTTATCACATTTCGGGCAAACCACCTGCACTTTACAAGCGTAAATCGGAGCTTCGGCATCAATTATTCCGCCCGGCTGCCCCATTTGCTTGGGTTTAACGTGTTTTTTAACCTTGTTTATTCCTTCAACTATGACCTTGCCCTCTTTAGGGCTTACTGCGACAACCTTCCCTGTTCTGCGGACACCGGGCTTAGAAAACTTGTCGGAGTATTTCCCGGTTTTAAGAACAACGGTATCGCCTTTTTTAACGTGTAAACTATTCATAATTTTTACAAAGAGTTCCTTTCACTTATTAGATAATTTTGCAACGGTCGGCAGACCGGGCGAAAGTATAAAAGCCCGCTTCTTACAAAACCTCGGGAGCCAATGAAAGAATCTTAATGTATTCTTTTTCGCGGAGTTCCCTCGCCACCGGCCCGAAAATACGTGTTCCTCTCGGATTTTTATCTTCTTTTATTATAACCGCCGCATTTTCATCAAAGCGAATATACGTGCCGTCAGCTCTGCGGACTCCCGTAGCGGAACGCACAACAACGCATCTCACCACTTCGCCCTTTTTCACAGTACCGCCCGGACTGGCTTTTTTAACCGACGCAACAATCACGTCTCCGATATTGGCATATTTTCTGCGTGTTCCGCCTAATACCCTAATGCACATAATTTCCTTAGCACCAGTATTATCGGCAACCTTTAACCGCGATTGCATCTGTATCATCTTTTATGACCATGCGCCTACCCTGCACAACAATGAATCGTTTGCACACGGTGTTCGCCCTTTCTTAATTTTCAAACTCTTAAATTCCGATAATTCGCTCTGTCAATATACCTTATTTCACTCTCTCAAGGATTTTTACAAGTCTCCACCGTTTGTCCTTAGAAAGCGGGCGTGTTTCCATAATTTCAACTTTATCGCCGATGTTACAACTGTTTTCTTCGTCATGCGCCTTAAACTTAATTGTACGCTTCACGATTTTCTTATATAACGGATGGCGAACCTTGTCCTCGATTTCAACAACAATAGTTTTATCCATTTTATTGCTCGAAACCAAGCCGACTCTCGTTTTTCTCAGATTTCTAATAATAGTATCACTCATTTCCCTCACGCCTCCCTAACGCTTACCGCGCTCGCAAGTTGACGCTCACGCTGTATTGTCTTGATTATGGCAATCTGCTTTTTAACCGCTTTTATTCTCATCGGATTATCAAGCTGGTTTACTGCAAGCTGAAAACGGAGGTTAAAAAGCTCTTGTTTTAAATCAACAACCTTTTTATCAAGCTCCAACTCGGAAAGGTCTCTGAATTCATTTACATTCTTTTTCATTATTCACTGACCTCCTTAGCCGCCGCCTCGTCAACCGTGTCCTCTTTTTTAATAAACTTGCATTTAACAGGCAACTTATGCATTGCCAAACGCATAGCTTCACGTGCCGTTTCCTCGGAAACTCCGGCAATCTCAAACATAACTCTGCCGGGTTTTACAACCGCTACCCAATATTCGGGCGAGCCTTTACCTGAACCCATGCGCGTTTCAGCGGGTTTTTCGGTAACAGGTTTATGCGGGAAAATTTTAATCCAAACTTGACCGCCACGCTTGATGTAGCGTGTCATAGCAATACGCGCAGCCTCAATTTGATTAGACGTAATCCACGATGGCTCTAATGCCTGCAAACCAAATTCGCCGTTACTAACCACATTTCCGCGTGTTGCTTTTCCTTTCATACGTCCGCGATGTTGCCTTCTATATTTAACTCTCTTGGGAATTAACATTTTAGTCCTCCTCATAGGCTTCTCACAGGAAATTTTAACAAATATACCTATAATTGCCGGGATAAGTTCTATTATTCTGATGCTGTTGTTTGCTCAGGAGCAGGTGCTGTCGGTCTCGGCGCGGGAGCACTTCTGACCCCGCCTTGCGGTTTCGGCCCTGCAGGTCTGTCATCTCTTCCGCCACGTCCGCCGAAACGACGGTCGCCACCCGGTCTGTCACCTCTGTTAAAGTCACGGCGTTCACGACGGTCACCCCTGTCTCTGTCATTGCGCGGGCGGTCTTCGCGGCGTTTTTTGCTCCTGTCGGCGATTTGACGCTGTTTCGCACCTGCTTCGCCTTTAAGAACCTCGCCTTTATAAATCCACACCTTAACACCGATAATCCCGTAGGTGGTATTAGCTTCCGCAGTCGCATAGTCAATATCAGCGCGGATTGTATGCAAAGGAATAGTACCCTCATGATAGCTCTCGGAACGGGCAATCTCCGCCCCGCCGAGTCTTCCCGATGCCATAGTCTTGATTCCGTGTGCCCCGGCATCCATTGTCTTCTTAATGCTGAGTTTCATTGCACGCCTAAACGATGCACGCGATTCAAGCTGTTTCGCAATGTCCTCGGCAACCAACTGTGCCGTAAGGTCAACATCTTTAACTTCAACTATATTCAAATTAACCGGCTTGCCTTTAGTAATTTTCTCAATCGCTACCCGGATTTTCTCAATTTCAGAACCTTTTTGCCCGATTAACAGCCCCGGTTTGGCGGTATGGACAAAAATCTTTATCCTCGTCGCATCGCGTTCAATTTCAACATTAGCAATACCCGGTTTCATCGGAACGGGCGATTTCTCATTAGTGTAGGTTTTTCCAAGCAAATACTTGCGAATCATAAAATCCTCAACTAAAGTATCGCCGAATTCCCTTTTGCCCACGAACCAACGTGAATCCCAGTCCTTTATAACGCCAACTCTAAGTCCGTGCGGATTTACCTTCTGACCCATTATGCATTCTCCCCTTCTCTTAAAACTAAAACAACGTGAGATGTTCTCTTATAGATTCTGTGTGCGCGTCCGTGGTCTTTAGGTCTAATTCTCTTGAGAATAACCCCCGGTCCGCAATAGCACTCGGAAACATAACATTCGGACAAATCCATCTCATGGTTGTTCTCCGCATTAGCCATAACCGATTTAAGAAGTTTCTGCAAAGGCTCGCTCGCAGATTTCGGGGTATGTCTCAATATAGCCATAGCCTCAACACACTTTTTGTTCCTTATTAAGTCAAGAACAATCTTGACTTTTCGGGGACTGATGCGAATATATTTAAGTTCAGCTCTTGCTTCCATTTCTACATTCTCCTCAATAAATAAGTTCTGAAAAAAGGCCTGCAACCCTATTTCTTGGTCGTCTTGCTGCCCGCATGACCCCTGTAAGTCCTCGTCGGCGCAAATTCGCCTAATTTATGACCCACCATGTCTTCGGTCACATACACGGGAACGTGCCTTCTCCCATCGTGAACGGCAAAAGTATGTTCAATAAAATCAGGGAATATAGTGCTTGCACGACTCCATGTTTTAATGACTTTTTTCTCTTGCTTTTCATTCATCGCCCGAACGCGTTTAATCAACGCTTCTTGAACATACGGTCCTTTTTTAACACTTCTGCTCATAATGAATTACCTATGCCCTTTCCGCAATTTTCAGTTATTTCTTGCCGCGACGTTTAACAATCAGCTTGTCGGAACTTTTGTTGGATTTACGGGTTTTGTATCCCAGCGCAGGTTTACCCCACGGAGTTACAGGTCCCGGTCTGCCGACAGGTGATTTTCCCTCACCGCCACCATGCGGGTGGTCACAGGGATTCATTACCGAGCCGCGTACAGTAGGCTTAATACCCATATGGCGAACTCTTCCAGCTTTACCGAGGTTGACGTTCCCGTGGTCGGGATTCGACACCACCCCAATAGTGGCCATACACTTAGCCGATACATTCCGCAACTCACCGCTGGGCAGTCTGAGCAACGCCATGTTATTTTCCTTCGCCATAAGCTGTGCCGAGTTTCCGGCACTGCGTACCAACTGAGCACCTTTGCCCGGATAAAGCTCAACATTGTGAACAACGGTACCCAAAGGCATATCCATTAATTTCATCGCATTTCCGATTTTAATGTCCGAACCCGCTCCCGCGCGTACAATATCGCCTACTTGCAACTTATCGGGTGCGATTATATATCGCCGTTCGCCGTCTTCGTATTCTACCAAAGCGATAAACGAAGTGCGATTAGGGTCATACTCCAAAGTGAGAACCGTTGCATTCATATCCAATTTATTGCGCTTAAAATCAATGATTCTATATTTTCTTCTGTTCCCGCCGCCCTTGTGCCTTACGGTAATCTCACCGCCCGCACTGCGTCCCGAATGTTTTTTTACAGGTGTCAAAAGGCTTTTTTCGGGCTTAACCTTGGAAAGACCCGAATAGTCCACAACCGACATACCTCTGCGTCCCGGCGTAGTTGGCTTATAAAATTTGATTGCCATTTTTTTACCCTTGCCCTTTCTGAATAAGCGTCTTTTGAAAGTTTCGTTTTCCGCATTTACGCAGATTCACTTTCAAAATTTTACCCTTACCCTTTCTGATAAATCAAACCATTCCGTCAAAAAACTCAATAGTCTTAGAACCTTCAGCCAAAGTCACAATCGCTTTTTTCCAACTTGCCGTATAGCCTTGCTTCATTCTTTGACGTCTCAGTTGACCTTTGACGTTCATAGTGTTGACTTTAGCGACTTTAACTCCCGCAAACAATGCCTCAACGGCTTTTTTGATTTCGATTTTGTTCGCGCGTTTATCTACTTTAAAAGTGTACTTGCCTTGTGTAAGATTATCAGTTGAACGCTCGGTAATAACCGGGCTTATGATAATATCCTGCGGTATAAACTGCATTATGCGTACACCTCCTCGATTTTAGCAACTGCATCTTTGACAACAATCAGCTTATCATGGTTAAGAATATCATAAACGCAAAGCGTATTCACTTGTGTAGTCTTAATTCCCGGAATGTTCGCCGCACTCTTAATAATCTTTTTATCAACCGCATCAAGGACTATCAACGCTTTCCTGTCTACATTCAAAGCCCCGAGCATTTTTACAACATTTTTTGTTTTATACTCGTCCATTTTCAACCCGTCAAGAACTAACATTTCACTTGCCGCCACTTTCGCCGACAAAGCCGACTTCATGGCAATCCGCCTAACCTTTTTATTAAGCGAGTAGCGGTAACTCCTCGGCTTAGGTGCAAGTGCAACTCCGCCGTGCCTCCATATCGGGCTTCTGGTCGAACCGTGCCTTGCACGCCCCGTCCCTTTTTGCCTCCATGGTTTTTTGCCGCCGCCGCGAACCTCAGTCCTCGTTAATGTCGATTGTGTCCCCTGCCTTTGATTGGCAAGGTAATTAACAACTGCCGCGTGCATCAGCTCTCTATTTGGCTCAACTCCGAACACTGCATCGTCAAGCGTAATCGCGGAAATTTCGTTCCCCGACATATCGTAAACCTTAACATCTGCCATTTTAGTATGCTCTCCCCTCATAGTTCCTCAAGAATGGATTAGCCCCTATTCCCTCATAACGCTTTTATAACGCTTTCACTGCGTCCGTGATACAAACAATCCCGTTTCTCGGACCGGGAATCGCTCCCTTTATTGCAATTAGGTTGTTTTCCGCATCGACTTTTACAACCGTCAAATTTTGCACAGTAATTTTATCCGTCCCCATGTGACCCGGCATTTTCTTGCCCTTAAAAATCCTTGACGGACTTGAACAACCTCCCATCGAACCCGCGTGCCTGTGTACCGGACCCGAACCACGTGTTTCTTTAA
>WRLX01000001.1 GCA_009777415.1 Oscillospiraceae bacterium | reverse complement strand
AACTTGTTGTTAGCGGAAATCGCGTTAAGGTTGTTTTGAATTACCATTGCCATGTTAATTTCCTCCTTGATTGTGTACTCACGAAGTCCATATCGTGAGCCATCATAATAAAATAATAATAGTAAGTCGGGTAAGGCAACTGCGGAAACAGTGTGCACACCTGAAACAACACCTGCCAAACCGCTTACAATTGTTATATCGGCCGCTTTTTTTAAAACTTTAGCTTTTTTTAAAACTTTTTTATTTTTTTTCGGAGAGTGCGAAAAAGGGGTTGACAAGTGGGCGGGAGTGTGGTATTATATGTATAAATCAAAGGGTATACTGCGACAAATATAAAAAGATAGTATATAATTGGTATATTGGCACATAGACCCATGAGAAAGGAGGTGTAGTAATGGCACGAGAAACAGATGCAATACTGCAATCAATTTTGTATCAGCAAAACAAGATTAAGAAAAATGCAGGAACTATTGACGAATGTATAGAAGCGGTTGAAGCTATGTGTACTAAAGAAAATCTTGATGCAGTAAAAGCACTTATGGCAAAAGACAACGAAAACAAATAGGAATATTTTTTTTGTAAAAGGGGTTGACAAGTGGGCGGGAGTGTGGTATTATATGTATAGAATAAGGCAGAATCATCAAGCGGTTCAGCCAGTATCGTTACAAGAAAGTAACCGAACTGTGAAGAGGGCGGTTACTTTTTGTTTTTGGTGTTTTTCTTGTTTTTGCGGTGTTTGTATGTTTTTTTAGCTCAACTTTTATAACCTCGCGTTTCGTCAATTTGCACAAAAAGGCACTAAAAATACTATAACACAATAAATTAACATAAAAACATATCATATTATGTTGAAAAATACATATGTTATAGGTTAAACTTATTATTGAATATTGGGATGAATATTAAAAGCGGGATTCCGCTTAAAGATGGGAAAAGGAGGTGTTACCCGTGCTGAAACAAGATATTCAGAAAAAATTTGGCGAGACGTTGAGACAATACCGCGTTTTAAGTGGTAAAAGCCAAGAGGAGTTGGCGTTTGATGCAAACATGAGTACGGTCTATTTCGGTATGTTGGAACGCGGTGAGCGTTGTGCTACAATTGACAAGCTCTTAAAAATCAGCACTGCGCTGAAAATCGCGCCGTCAAAATTGGTTGATTATAATGAAGAAGCTGAAAGCGCGGAGGCGCAAGCAATTCTCGTCCATTGCCTGAAGGATATAAGAGCCGCCGACAGAAAAAAGCTGGCGTTAATTTTCGAGCAGATTGTTAATGTCTATAACCGTAAATATTAGAAACTGTTCTCTTAGACCTCATAAACTACTATAACAAGCCTTGCCCCTTAACTTAATAAGGGGCAAGGCTTGTATATTCCCTATCCGCGAACCCACTGCAATACACCGTCCATCCCGACCAAATATTTCAGTATCTCCAGTACATCAAAAATAGTCGGAGTCTCCTCGCTGACAATCAAGGCGGCTTTCATCGCATTTTCAGCCGTTATCAAATCATTCCCTGTAGTGATTACACCGGGAATTCCCACTAAATACTTGAGTATCTCAAGTGCGTCAAAAATAGAGACCCCGCTTTCGCCGCGAACGCTCCCGAGAACCGTGCTGCAAACACAGTAAAATTCATATTCCCCGCACCTGTCACAATGTATGCAAATGCAGTTGTCTCGGAGTTCATCGCAGTAATCGCAATACACGCATATGCATTCAACTTTAAGCTCGCCGCAAACGGCACAATAAAAAACCTCGGGAGTCAATGACAACAGCGACAAAAACCCCTTGACTTTGAGACTTGCACGTGCCGAATCATTGACAAAAATAACATAATCGCCCTCTAATCCTCGTAAATCAAAGATGATTCTGCCCGGTTCATGCAAAAGTATTCGCCCGTGCAACCGATTTTGCGAACTTTTGAAAAAATTCACGCCCTCAACCCAATCCAAACTTTCGGGACTGTTTACAACAAAATAATAATTGCCGACGAGATTTTCGTACTCGATTATAAGCGTTTCCGCCTTTGCATACACTTCCGCAGGCGGATGCCATTCAAACATCCCATTTAAAAAAGCGTGGTTCACCTCTAAATTATAAGGGAACATAGCGGGAGAAGTCACGGCTTTTATACAGTAATTATCGTTGCTGCTCTCGAACACCCCGCCTAAACCAGAGCTTGAAATAAACGCCGTCCCCTCCGGGGCAGACTTTGCAACACGTGCAATTCTCGAATGCTCGTGATTGACGGAAAACGCCCTCACGATTACGGCGAACTCGCTCCCCACAGCACCCAATCTGACGGGAGAATCCAATTCAATTGTATAATACCCCGGATGAGTTGTAACTTTGCTCCCCTTTATGTTTCGGCGGAATGTATCCTCGTTATAATCGTCCTCGGAAAAACCTTCCCAAACAGGTATAACATCGACAGAAACAGTAACACCTGGTGTAGGTATTGCCACTATAACCTGTTCGAGTTGTTCATTGCCTTTTTGAACGGTAAATATACGGGCATAAAAATTGGCGGTGTCGTCATATCCGTCCCATCCGCCCCACCTTAAGTAGTCATATTCATACACTGTAGCCTTGGGATTATAAGGCTCAACACCGTCAACAGCATATATATTAACAGGGAAATTCGTGTCATCGTAAGAAATCCAAAAAAATCCCTCATCGCCCCATTCATCGCCCCAACTGTTTTTAACTCGCCACGCGCCGCCCCGTCCGGGTTGAACATTAAAGTTTTCGCGTCCGAAACTATCGTCCCACCCTACAATAGTAACAGCGTGGTTGACACGCGGGATAACCCGCCCGCCTGAGTTAGCTTTAGGGGCAGTACTCAAATAATAAGCATTGGTGTCGAAATTATAAACGCTGTCATCGTTTTCCCATTGCATCGAAGCGGAAACCGCACCGTATTTTAAAATCGCCTGCTTAATCTGCGATTCGGTTGTGTCTTCCTTAAATTCGCCGCTTAGGTAAACAATGTTTTGAACAGTATAGCTTTGCGGTTTGCTCTCGGTAATGAGCAACTCGCGCGGCGGAACGTAATCGGTTATGTAAGGGTCGTCTGCCTCGTTGACCACCCCGCTTAGTGGAATCCCCCTCATAAGGTAAGATGCGGCAATCCCGCGGTTTCCCCCGTAATCCGGGTTTACCCGCATGGAATCGCCGTATACCGCACCCGCATGAGATACTGAAGTGGAATACCCCATATGAAGCTCGGAAAAGTTATGCAAGCCCTTTGCGTTTTTCAGCATATTAGATTCAACCGCCGAAGTAGCCGCAAATGCCCAACACAAATCACTGTCCTTTTGATTCTCAACAACCGATACATAGCTGTCGCCGACATACCGCACGGGAAACTCGGAAAACGAAGAAGACCTCGCTTGAAACGAATTAAAAGGGTATACAAGCCGTATTTCATCTTGAATATAGCCCGAAACAGGCACGTAAGAAGGCTCGACGTTTGTCGGAAAAGTTGTAATTGTTATTATGACAATCAACAGTATGGGCAGTAACTTGCTTCCCATATCTCTTTATCCTTTCAGAAGCTGTGTTCATAGGAAATGCTTCTCTACATTCATCGCTTTTTGCTTTTTACTTCAGGAGTTTTAATGACTGCTCCAAATTCCAGCGGATATGCTTGCGTACTTCGCTTTCCCCGGTAAATTCCAATCCGAGAACGTCTTTCATTTTCTTAACGCTGAACATCATCGGAGTTTCGCCGTAGCCTTGGTCATATAACTCAATCGTTGAACGCGACTCGGGATATTCTTCAAGTGCGATTTGGGCAATCCGCTCCCACGTAATATAGGTGTCGCTCAACGCAAAAAAGATTTGCTCGTTTAAATCGCTTTCAAGCAAAGCCAAATACACTTCGGCAATCTGCTCGGCGGACAAAAACTGAGTTCCGTCATTTTTGACAAGCTGAATAGGGTGGTTTTTTACAACAGAATCGGTTATATCGCGAAACCGCCTGTCAAGTTGTGACGACGCACCGGGGTAAGGCGGGTTAGAAAAAGTATAACCGGGGCGAATAATATTGCGTTTCATTGTCACTTGTTCCCCGATAGTACCCGATTCGGCACCGTATTCCCTAAACCCCAATACATATGCTTCTGCCGCCGCTTTAGTGCTTCCGTACAGCCCGGTAGGCGAAACTGCAAGACTTTCCTCCATATCGGGTTCATAATGCCCCAACACAGCGGTCGAGCTCGTGTAAATAAACTTTTCAACCCCCGCTTTTTCCGAAATTTCAAGGAGGTTAATGGTGGGGACGGTGTCTTCCATGCACATGGTAATCGGCTCGTTTCCCCAACCGAGTGCGATATGAATCACCGCATCGCAATCGTTTACGTACTCGGCGAGCAATTCATACTGATTGATAAACCCTTGCACAAAAGAAATGCGCGGGTTCATCCGTGACAATCCCGAATACTTTTCGGGAGTCCTCGAAAGCACAACAACATCATGACCTTTTTTGGCGAAGGCAATCGAAACATATTGCCCGATATTCCCCGCACCCCCGGTTACAAAAATCCTCATATTTTTACCCTTGTCCTTTCTGCACAATATGTGCTATAAAAGTTTCGCTTTCCCCATTTACGTAGATTTACTTCCGAACTTTTGCCCTTGTCCTTTCTGCACAATATGTGCTATAAAAGTTTCGTTTTCCCCATTTACGTAGATTTACTTCCGAACTTTTGCCCTTGTCCTTTCTGCACAATATGTGCTATAAAAGTTTCGCTTTGCCCATGCTATAAATATAAATCAAATTATCTCTTCCAAAAACTCCCCTATTCTTTTTATCGCGGTAGTGAGGTGTTTTATGGAATAAGCATATGAAATCCTTACATAGCCCTCACCGCATTCCCCAAAAGCATCGCCCGGAACTACCGCAACGCTTTTTTCCTTAATAAGGCGGGTGCAAAACTCCTGCGATGTTAATCCCGTTTGTTTAATCGACGGGAATACATAAAATGCCCCCTCGGGAGTAAAGCAGTCTAATCCTATTTCCTCAAGGCTTTTAAGCACTAACCTTCGCCTCATGTCATATTCCTCCGCCATTTCGCGAACCTCGGCAATACAGTCATTCAAAGCGGTAATCGCCGCATACTGGCTGACAGTCGGGCTACACATAATGGCGTATTGGTGAATCTTAAGAATCTGTTCCGCAATAGGTTCGGGTGCGGCTACAAATCCGAGTCGCCAACCTGTCATGGCAAAAGCTTTGGAAAATCCGTTGACGACAATTGTCCTCTCGCGCATACCGTCAAGTTGTGCAATTGAAACGTGCGGTACGCCGTAAGTCAACTCGGAATATATCTCATCGGAAATAACTATTATATCCGTCCCCCGCAAAAGCTCCGCAATTGCCTCAAGCTCATGCCTGCGCATAACTGCCCCCGTGGGATTGTTGGGGAAATTCAAAATCAAAGCCTTTGTATTCGGTGTTATAAGCGGTTTAAGAATATCGGGATTCAGCTTAAAGCTGTCTTTCATTCGGGTTTCCGCAACACGGGGAATCCCGCCCGTTAATTCGACAATCGGCGAATACGAAACAAAGCACGGTTCGGGAATAATTACCTCGTCCCCCGGATTAACAAGCGCGCGGATAGCAATGTCAATCGCTTCCGACCCGCCGACAGTTACAACGACTTCCGTATCGGGTTCATAATCGGTGTCAATTGTCCGCTTAAAATATTCCGAAGCGGCATTTCGCAGCGGAGCTAACCCGGAATTGCCCGTGTACGTTGTTTTCCCTTTTTCAAGTATGCGGATTGCCTCCCGCCTGATTGCCCACGGCGTTTTAAAATCCGGTTCGCCTACCGAAAGGGATATTATATCGGGGACTCCTGCGGCAATATCGAAAAATTTTCGGATTCCCGAAGGTTTAATGTCTTGAGCTTTTTTTGACAAAATGTCGTTATAATTCATAAGACCTCCGCGATTCATACAGTGTACAACCCTCTTTCATCTTCTTCCGGTGCGAAATCCACACCCATTTCTTTATAATGCCCTATTATAAAATGCGTTGCTATGCTCAACACACCATTAATGGTAGAAATCTGCTCGTCTACAAGCCGCCCGACTTTTTTTAAACTATCGCATTTTACAATAACCGACAAATCATAGCCGCCGCTCATTAAATGCACCGATTCAACCTCCGGAAATTTTGCGATGATTTTTGCAATGTTTTTATAACCGTACTTCTCGTTAGGAGTAACCTTGACTTCAATAATAGCCGTCACGCTGTCGCCGTCAACCTTGTCCTCGTTAATAATCGCGGTGTACCCTTGTATGACTCCGCTTTTTTCGAGTTTGTCAACCGCATCGCCGACTTCACTCTCCAAAACGCCGAGCATTGCCGCCAACTCGGCATTTGTAAGCCTTGCATTCTGTTTCAATAACTTCAATAATTTATCCTGCATATTTTTACCCTTGTCCTTTCTGCACAAGTAGGCCCTTTCTGCACAAGTACGCCCTTTATGCTTAAAATTTCATAAAATGCAATCCTCTGTCTTTATAATATGCGCATTCGGTAAACCCTGCCGCTTTTGCGACTTCGATTCCTTGGTTAATCCCTTGTGCGATTGTATCAACGCTGTGAGAATCCGAGCCAATGGTAATAAGCCTGCCGCCCAACTCGTAATACCGCCGAACCTGCGGCAATTCCGTACATACATCAATTTTAGCGGTATTAATCTCCAATGCAATTTCGTATTTCAGCATGAGCCTGAACAACTCGTCAATCGCCGCTTTATGCTTGGTAATATCGCCTTCGCCTCCCATATACCTGAGCGGGTACAGCAAATGCGCCAATGAATCAAACCGCTTGTTATTCCCGCACCATGAGCATAACTCGATTAACTCGGCAAAGTATTGTTCTAAAACAATATCGGGCGGATTCTTTTCATAGTCCATGTGGTAAAAATCAATGTGTTTGCGTATAATATGACAAGAAGCGATTACAAAGTCATAATTATGGGAATCAAGCCAGTTTTCGGCAATTTCCTTATGTTGATGCGCTTGCCCTATCTCTATTCCTTTTAAAAAATCCGTTTTGCATTCGGGGGAACGCCGATGTTTTAAGTCGGTAAGCCTGCGGTATGCTTCCTCAGTCCCCGCTCTGTCAAACATTGAACGGCTTACGGGGAAATCGTCATGAATATCAAAGTGGTCGGTAATCGCAAGAAACCGAAATCCCGCATCCTCGGCGCGTTCAAGCATTTCTTCCGGGGAATTCGCCCCGTCCGATATTGTAGTATGGGTGTGAGTGTCAAACATTTTTACTCATCCCCTTTCTGCACAAGTTCGCTATGAAAGTTTCGTTTTCCGCATTTACCTAGATTACTTTCACAGTTTTTACCCATTCCCTTTCTGCACAAGTTCCTACACAAATTTTCACAAAAGCTTCATAATAATTCTATAATAACATAAATTTTCTTTCTTTGCAACCCTTGCGGAAAATAAAAATGTGTGATATACTTAAATATGCTCGGAGGTAGTGTATGAAAACTGTATTAATTGATAAAAGTCTTGTCGGCACAAGCTTTACAAAAGGTTTAGCCGATGATAAAAAAGCT
Organism: Oscillospiraceae bacterium; assembly: GCA_009777415.1. Lineage (GTDB taxonomy): Bacteria > Bacillota > Clostridia > Oscillospirales > Ruminococcaceae > Ruminiclostridium_E. The sequence continues at coordinate 57,232 of WRLX01000001.1, read as the reverse complement.
GTATTTCTGTACGTATGCGCACTTATTGAAGCGGGAGCGTCTTACATAGAGTTGGATTTCGACTCCGTGGTAAGGCTGCCTAAGCCATCGGGGGCGGAAAACTATATATTCCGCCTAAACCGCCCGGAGGAATTTGTAGTGGCAAACGCGCTCAACTTTTCCTATGCGGTATTGCCGCTTAGGCTTTCTTATGTGATGTCTAAGTTGGAGCTTCCGGTAATCCTTGAGATTGACACGGGTGACTCTGATGTGTTCGACATTTTGCAAATCGTTGCATCGAACATAGACTTGTCCCAATACGGCATGATACGCTTAACGGGCGACTTTGAACCCGATTCAATCCCTGAAATAATCTCGACTTATAAAAGGCGGACAATTATTCCGATTGATATTTGCCCGAAAAACTCCATGCTGACCGCGTTGAACTCGGCAATTGCCGCCGTCAGCGCGAACAGTGACGCTGTTACCGTAAGGTTCGGCGATTACAAGGACTATGCCTCTTTAGAGGAGCTGTTAATAATGCTGTCGTCAATGCACAAGCTAATAGTAAGCCCCGATTATCTTGAGGGAATATGCAAGGCGGCCCTTATTTCATCAATATTTTCGGAGGGGGTCGGCCGCTCAAACCTGAGTTTAATGATGCAAAAGTATATGCACGGTCCGCTTCGAATCCCGAACATTGACCGAGTTGCTGAACCCGAGACCGCTGAATTAAGCCGACTTCTCGGCTCGCGCATACGAATGAACGATGTGTCCGACCGAGGTAATCTCATGTCGCGGGTATTAGGGAATCTCGGGCTGGAACAGGAAGTGTCCGGTAAATTGGCGGATATTCTCCAAAACTGCAATATTGAATTGTTCAAGGTTATTAAAGAAGATGATGAATAAGCTGAAAAAGCTCTGCTTTATTATTGCGGCATTGCCGATAGTTGTGTTGTTGGCATCGCAAGTACTGCCGAAGCAAAAAGTCGCCACAATAGCCGAACCCGTTTCCGCCATTGAGGCTCGCGCAAGGGAGCTGGCCTCGCTTACTGCGGGCGAAGACGGGATTGATAATTCATGGGCATTATGGCTGATTAATGCCAAAAACCCCCTGCCGTACGGCTATCTCCCCGAATTGCGTTCAATCGGCGTGCTTGAGTTTGACAGCCGCGCGGCTGTATACGCATTGCTTATGATAATGGAGGCGCGGAATGCGGGCGTAACTTTAACCCCCGTCTCGGCTTACAGGAGCGTTGAAAGGCAAAGTGCTAACTTTGAAAGTTTTTACAATAACGCATTGAACGAAGGTTACTCACCCGCTGAAGCGTTTGAACTCACGGTCGCAAACATAGCAGTCCCCTACGCAAGCGAGCATAATGCGGGTCTTGCAATTGATTTTAACACGGTTGAGGAAGAATTTGACCAAACCGATGAATTTAACTGGTTGAGCGATAATGCCCGCAAATTCGGATTTATCATGCGCTACCCCGAAAACGCACTCGAAACAACGGGAATAATATACGAACCGTGGCATTTTAGGTTTGTGGGTCTTTACCACGCCAAGCAAATCTACAATTCCGGCTTGACTCTTGAGGAGTATATCGGGTATTGCCGAGGCGATAATACAGCGGTTGATGCGTTTAGGGAGCGTTTTGAAAAAAGCTTCTAAATGTAAGGTAACACCGCAGGGCAAGCCCTGCACCCCTCGCCTGCGTGAGAGAGAGCCGCCCCGGAGGGGCGGGGTATTACACCCCTACTTTCAAATAAACAATTGCCCGATTTGGTTGATAATCCCCCCGACTAATAACGCAAACAAAACCGTGGAAATGCTTATAGTTGCGGCAACCCTGAGCTTAAACTCTTTTACGAGAATCCCGAATACAGACAGGCAGGGCAGATATAATAATGAAACAGTCCCCCCGACAAATGCCTGCAATGAGGTTAAATTAAGCTCAAGCAGGGGGGCTACCGACATTTCCCTGCGTATAATCCCGAGCAAAAGCCCTACAACCGCCTCCGCCGGCAATCCTAACCAATGGCTGACCAAAGGCGCGGCGTGTACCGCTATTGTGTCAATCGCGCCTGTTTCTTTAAGCAAAGCGGCAATCACGATTGCAACCATCATCGGGAACTCGGCTTCGACTAAAAAATGCTTCATTCGGGTCGCCAATTTCCTCAAATAAGCTTTAGGTTCGGGCATAAGCAGATTAGGCACTTCGATTAAAAGCGGCTCTACTTTGCCTTTGATGACTTTTCCCGCGATTAACGATGCCGCCGTAAACAGGAACATTCCAAGCAACCCCAACGTTGGAATCATCCACCAAGAGTATGCCGACATAAGGCTTATTAATGCACCTGTTTGGGAAATACAAGGGATTGCGAAACAAATCGCCGCGGTTATGACCAACCGCTCTTTTCGCGAAGTCGCATTACGGCTGCCGATAATGGCTGGAACTGCACACCCGAATCCCATAGCCGCGTAAATCAAGCTTCCGCCTTGAACTCCTATTTTTCGCATAATATTGTCAAACAGTACACTGATTCGCGGGAGATAGCCCGAATCTTCCAAAAAAGAAAAAACAACATAAAACAAAAATACATACGGCAAAATCAAAGCGACAATCCACTCAAAGCTGATTACAAAAATCCCGTACTCGCCGACTAAAATATTAAGAAGCATACCCTCGGGAATAAACAGGGCGAACAACCACTCAAAAAACGGCACTACAAAAGCGTCTATGAGCGGCCCCAGCACCACTTCTTCCAAGAACTTTCCGCCGCCTACAACAACTGCGATTATTGCACCCATTACGACTGCCGCAATGGGTATTCCGGGAAACGGTTTAATCATGCCGTCCCCCAGTTTATCGAGAAAACTTCTGCCTACTCCCTCTTTTTTGCTGACACGGCGCGTTATTTCTTTCGCAGTCTTCCACAAATCGCAGCCGCCTTTTGTCGGGCAGGCATTGCAATCATTGCAAGAGGCTGAAATGTTTCGGGAGTTATCGGCAGTGTTCTTTTTTGACAAGAGCGTTTCAAGTTGCTTTTTAAGCTCGTCCAACCCCTGCTTTTTTACAATCACCGTCGGAATAACGGACGCGCCGAGTTCCGCGCCGAGCAATTTCGCTTTAACGCTTATTCCACGCCTCTCCGCTACGTCAATTAGGTTCAGTGCGTACACTACAGGTATATCATATCGGCGCAACTCCAATGCTAAATGCAGGTTGCGTTCTAAATTAGATGCGTCCAACACGCAAATAACGGCACTTGCCCCGCCCTCCATAAAACGAGCCGCAACCGATTCAGCCTCGGAAGTAGGTTTCAGCGAATAAGTTCCGGGTACGTCAATCAGCTTAACCGACAATTGCTCACCGTCAACAGTCAGTTGTACTTCGCCTTCCATATAACTCACAGTCGTCCCCGCGTAATTAGAACTTATTGCGTGAACTCCCGTAAGCTCGGTAAAGAAAACGCTTTTACCGACATTCGGATTCCCCATAAGCAGGATTTTTACGCCATTTCTTTCCGCCCCCCCATTTCTTTCCGCCCCCCCGCTCATATTGTCACCGACTTTCTGACAGTCGCCGCTATCGGCGTTTTCTTATTAGCTGTGCCTACCTCGGCAACCTTGATTTGAACAGCAATGTCTTTCCCAATTGCGACCGAATATGTATCCTCGACCCGCAACAACATAGGCCCGCCGAATACATAACGATTCTGCACTGTTACCTTAGTCCCCGCCCGTAATCCGATGTTTTCAAGCAACCCTATTTCCGGGATTGAAAGGATTTCAAAATCGCCGTTTTTCTCGGAATCATATAAGTTCTGCATAACGCACCATCCTTAAAATTTTTACCGAAACACGTTAGTTAAGACTAACTTAATTAAGATATTAGCATAGACTAACTCATTTGTCAATAGCAAAATTAAAAATTTTTTAAATTTTTTTATTTTTCTTGATTTTATTAAATTTTTATGTTATATTTACACTATATGATATGAGGTACAAACATATGAAAATTAATGAATCTGCCGAAACATATTTGGAGACGATTTTGATATTAAGCAAGGCGAAAAAAAACCAAGTCCGCTCAATCGACATCGCAAACGAGCTTGACTTTTCTAAGCCGAGTGTCAGCATTGCTATGAAGAATTTGCGTGCATCCGGGCATATAACCGTTGACTCCGGCGGTTACATCGCCTTGAGTGAAACGGGACGCAGGATTGCCGAATCTATGTATGAGCGGCACATGACAATCTCGGACTGGCTCATTTTTCTCGGAGTTGACAGGGAAATCGCGGTAAACGATGCTTGCAAAATGGAGCATTCCATGAGCGAGGAAAGTTTTGTCGCGATAAAAAAGCATATCGAGGAATGGAAAATCAGCGTGTCCGGCAACTCACCCGGAAGTGAGACTGTAAGAAAATAGGCAAAAAAAAAGACCTAAACATAGGAATAGGCCTGTCAAATATTTAATTGTCGGCGGAGTTTGCCTTAAACGCGAATCGGTGCTTGACAATACGGGCAATAGTTTTTGCCGTTGCCCCAAAGCCAGTCACAGTTTGCGCATCCGCATTCCAACGAACTCGCCGTCTTTGTCGAAGCTTTCAATTTCAGCTTATTTGTCTCTGTATACTTATCTTTGTTTACCATTCTTCTCACCTCCCTCTTTTTAAAGTACTGCATTAGTATATCATAATAAAATGCAAAAGTCAAGCGATTTTTTGTAGAATGTGCATATAAACTCGCCTTTGTTTTTGTGCAATTTGCACAAAAGCGGTTTTCCCAAAGAAATGTCCCTCCTGAAACGAGAGGAGGGACCAAGCATGAAAAAATTCAATTCACCAATCCGCCATGTCACAATCATCATGACGAAATGAAAACCAACAAATACTATTGTACAGCAAAAAAATGCACTTGTCAATACCTTTTTTAAAAAAAATAAAAAAATTTTTTAAAAGCGTCACCCCCTCCAAACGGAGGGGGCAAACGACAGAAAGTAGTACCATGAAACCATGCTCGCTAACAGCAACAAGCACAATCAATCGGTAACCCTATTGTAACACGTAAATTTTCACTTGTCAATAGTTTTTTTGGAAATTTTGAAAAAAAATTTTTGAAAAAATAAAACAAAATTTTTCTTGCATTTCCTCTTACAATGTGTTATAATGTCAATTAAAGCTAAATAAAAAAAGGCGTTCGCAGTTTGAAAATAAATCAAGTAAGGAACGTGGTAAACCGCGAATTTCACTGTTCGGCTACGTCAAGTAAGCAAAGCTTGCTCTTGGTAGCTTTGGTACGTGCGGTAAACCACACATGGTGTGTTATGGGCAAGATAATAACAATCGCCAACCAAAAAGGCGGCGTAGCTAAGACGACAACGGCTATTAACCTTTCTGCATCATTGGGTCAGCTCGGTAAAAAAGTCCTCGTAGTAGACTTAGACCCGCAAGGCAACACCACTACGGGCTACGGGATTCGCGCCGAAGAAAAAAAACAACTTAAAACAACTTCATACGATGTAATAATGGGGCTTGCCCGCCCGGGTGAAGCCGTAGTCGGGACAAGATTCCGCAATGTATCGCTTATGCCGGCAACAGGAGAACTGGCGGAGGCGGAAATCCGTCTGCTTAAAATTACTGACCACTCTACATTGCCCGCACCGCAGGGACTGAAAACTCTGCAATTGCGTAAGGCACTTTTGCAAATAAAAGACGAGTATGACATAGTAATTATCGACACCCTGCCTTCATTGGGGATTCTCGCCTTAAACGCACTCGCCGCGTGTGACTCAATGATTATACCCATGCAATGCGAACCGTACAGCCTTGAGGGAGTCGCCGAACTTTTTACCACAGTAAAGAGGGTCAAAAAAAGCGTTAATAAATCGTTGCAGGTTTTGGGAATCGTCTTTACAATGACGGACAAGCGTCTTATGATAAACCGCGAGGTCATTCGCGCAATTCGCGCAAAACTCCCCGCAGATGCAATATTTCACACTGAGATTCCGCGCAACGTAAAAATCGCAGAAGCTCCGAGCCATGGTGAACCGATTGTGTACTACGCCCCCGATTCCAAAGGCGCAGATGCTTACTTGCGGCTTGCAAAAGAGGTTTTAAAGAGAATTTAGAACCTGTCTTCACAAGCGATGTGCGCTGATAAGTCGAGCGATATTTTTCGCCGATTTAGCAGTGCATTCGCTTATAAAGACAGGTTCATAATAGACCTCCACTCGCGGTTAATTTTCGTGGAGGTCTAATACCAACTCTTTAAAATGTGTTCCCCGCTCCTCAAAATTTCGATAAAACCCATAGCTTGCCGCCGCCGGAGAAAGAACACAACATTTTCGGCTCACCTGTTTTGCATAAGCGACAGCATCCGCCAAATCAACCGCTTTATACACATTCGAGAGACTTTCCGCAATTTTATGTCCGCTATCGGGGAGAGCTATTACATTAAGCTCAACACGCTCCTGTAAAAAACGGGTTAATATCGAATAATCAACACCCCTGTCCATTCCGCCGATTATAATCGTATCCGCTTCGGGGAATGCCTCTACCGCCGCAATTGCCGCCTCGGGAATTGTGCATATGCTGTCATTGACCCATGCGACACCGTCAATCTCCGCAAACAACTCTAACCTATGTTCAAGTCCGCCAAAGCCGCACCCCGCTTTAATCGCCGCCGCCTTGTCAATGCCGCTTCCGCTCAATTCAGCCGCCGCAATTGCCGCCTTAACGGCTACTGCAATATTACGGAGGTTGTGTCTGCCCCTAAGCTTTGCATTAGTCACCTCGCGTTCAATCTCCGACACTTCTGCATCCTCGCCCCGAATAAGAACATCGCCCGGGCGTTGGAAGCGGAAAATGTTTTCCTTTACATATTTGTAATGAGCAAAATCAATATAGTGGTCTAAATGCTCCTCATAAATGTTAAGCAAAACGGCAATTTGCGGCGATTCTTCAACATATTCAAGCTGATGACACGACAACTCGGCGACAATAACATCGGCATCGTCCGTTTCATAAGCAATATCAAGCGGCGGGACACCTATATTCCCGATTAGCCGCGACTTAACGCCGCACTCGCTCAAAATATGGTGTAACAAACTCGAAGTGGTAGACTTGCCTTTAGTCCCGGTAATCCCGACAACAACAGGTTTGCGTTCACGGCAAAAACGCAAAAACAAATCCGCCTGCCCGGTAATACGCTTGTCAGTCTCGCCCGGTCTTTGAAACAAGGGGATTCCCGGTGATTTTACAATTATGTCGTATTCAAGCGGCAATTTTGTTCCTACGGTATGGTTATACTTTTCCCAAACCGTAACAGCTTCGTCATCAGCAATATTCAACTTTTCCAATAACCGCAGAGTAGACTGCCCCTCTAAGCCAAAGCCGAGGAGCAGAATTTTTTTATCCTTAAAAAAATCATAAAGTTTATCAATCATGTTTTTACTCTTGCCCTTTCCGAACAAATGTACTTTGAAAGTTTCGTTTTCCGCATTTACGCAGATTTACTTTCAAACTTTTTACTCTTGCCCTTTCCAAACAAATGTGTTCTATAATTCTAAACCCGATTAAAAAAGCAGGAGTATTCCCCGGTGTGGCAAGCATTGCCCACCTGCTCAACCATAACAAGCAATGTATCATCGTCACAATCAGAGTATATTTCAGACACCCTTTGAATATGCCCCGATGTTGAGCCTTTATTCCAAAGTTCGCCGCGTGAACGACTCCAAAACCACGTTTGACCCGTCTCAATCGTTCGTTCAAGGCTTTCTCGGTTCATGTAAGCTAACATAAGAACCCTTTTAGTCTTAATATCCTGTATAATAGCCGGAATTAATTCCGATTTCGCAAAAAGCTTATCCATATTTTTACCCTTGTCCCTTCTGCACTATTTACGCTATAAAAGCTCGTTTTCCGCACAGCCTCAGATTTATTTTCAAACTTGTTTACCCTTGTCCCTTTCCGTCTACGTCTACGTCTTGAGCTTTTTTTATTGCTTTTGCTAAATCAAGAGTTCCGCTGTAAATCGACTTGCCGCAGATTGCCCCGTATATTTTGTTCTTTTTAAGTGTCATTATGTTATTAATTGTCTTTATCCCACCCGATGCGGTGACATTCCCGCCAAAATCCGCGACCTCTTCCTGAAGTCTTTTCGTCTTGGCGTGATTGGGTTGTGAAAGTGTCCCATCCTTATCAATGTCGGTAAAAATAAAGTAGCGTACTCCCGCCGCCCCCATTTCACGCGCCAAAGAAATGAAGTTGACTTTGCTTGTTTCGAGCCAGCCATTGGTGGCAACCATGCCGTTTTTCGCGTCAATGCCGACTGCGACTCGTTGTGCACCAAACTCACGTACTGCATTCTTGACTAATTCGGGTTGTTCCACCGCAACCGAGCCGAGGATTACCCGCGAAACTCCGCCTTTTATATAGCTTTCGGCAATCTCAAGGCTGCGAATCCCGCCCCCGACTTGCACTTTTAGCGGAGTGTTCCGTGCAACATCAAGAAATATGTCCGCATTCTTCGGCTGTTTTAATTTCGCCCCGTCAAGGTCAATCATATGAATCCATTCAGCCCCCGCCTCGATAAACCTCGCCGCAGTGTCCATATAATTGTCCGCTACCTTAACAACAGTAGAAAAATCGCCCTTAGTAAGGCGTACACATTTCCCACCCTTTATATCAATCGCCGGAAAAATAACCATTTCACCCTTGTCCTTCCTATACTATCATTTTATTTAAGTTTCGTTTCCCATTCACGCAGGCTAACTTTTAAACCTTTTTACCCTTGTCCCTTCTGCACTATTTGTACTATAAAAGCTCGTTTTCCGCACAACCTCAGATTTATTTTCAAACCTTTTTACCCTTGCCCTTCCATACTATCATTTTATTTAAGTTTCGTTTCCCATTCACGCAGGCTATCATATGCTATACTGTTTAAGCGAATCACCATTGATAACCGCGCAATTCCGCCCGTTATTTTTCGCCTCATAAAGTGCCTTATCCGCATTGTCGTACACTACCTGCACTGTGTTTGAATCGCAACAGTCCGCAACATAAACACCGATGCTTACCGTAACGCGGTCGGAAATGTCCGACTTTTCATGTATCAAATTCAATTGGCGGACTTTTTCCTGCAAACTCGAAATAATCGAGTTAATACGCTCTGCATCTTGCTCAAACCAAAGCAGTGTAAATTCCTCGCCGCCAATCCTCGCGGCAGTAATCCCGCCCGCGCCGCCATCGTGCAACTGCATACTGCCGAGTGCCTCCCCAAAAGCGCGTAAAACCTCATCCCCTTTAGGATGCCCGTAATAGTCGTTATACCTTTTAAAATAATCAATATCAATTATCGCCAAACAAATCCACTTGTCATCGTCCCTGTAATTAGTTACATACCGCTCAATCCTGTTCATAAAATACCTGCGATTTTTAAGCTGAGTAAGCTCGTCAATAGTGCTTTGGCTATAGTATTTGCTCCGCTCTTCCTCCAATCGGCTTGCATTTAAAACAGCGGACAGCCTGTACATATTCATTACCCAACCGAAAACCAAACTCATACAGTAAGCAATCAGCGCGTTAGCTATGTCGAAAACCCAAATATCGGACTCCTTTAAAAGCACGCTTGATGCCGAAAAAGCGACCAATGCACAAGTTGTAAGGCATAGATTAAACACGGGCGGATTAACCAAAAGCAACAAAGCGACTATCAAAAATCCCATAAAAGTCACCGCTAAAGTATCGGTAATCGCCCACGCACCCAAATAAATCCCAAACAACATTACATTTGCATAATACAAAATGGTCATCGCATAAATAAATCGGCTGTTCAGATTGTCTGTTCTTTTTGCCGCCTTCAGTTTAAATCGCGAAATAAGACCGAGTAATAACGAAATTGCTGCTACAATAACGTAAATGAACGCCTTTGAAAAGTTTCTTTCAATAAAAATCGGGAAAATCGAAAAGCCGGCCGCCAAAATGGCGACCACCAAATTTAATTGCCGCAATGCCTTGAGGTTATCGGCAAAAACCGTTTTCATACATTTATTATAATCATCTCTGTGCAGAGAATAAAATCGCCACGAATTAAAAAACACTTTTACCCTATTCCTTTCCGATGCCAACGAGACGTGAAAGTGCGTTTTCCGCACAACTTCGGATTTGATTTCAAGCTTTTACCCTATTCCTTTCCGATGCCAACGAGACGTGAAAGTGCGTTTTCCGCACAACTTCGGATTTAGTTTCAAGCTTTTGACCTATCCCTTTCCGATGCCAACTTTATAAAACGCCCTTTGTGGAAATAACGCCGTCGACATTCAGCTTAACTGCCGACTTCACAGCATATGCCAACGCCTTAAATATTGCCTCAATCTTGTGGTGGTCGTTGCAACCGTATGCCCCGACATGAAGCGTAATTCCCGCATTAAACGCAAACGCACGCAAAAACTCCTCAACCATCTGCGTATCAAACGCACCGACCTTTTCAGCCTTAAACTCGGCATCAAACACCAAAAAAGCCCTCCCGCTTATATCAATGTCACACCATGCGAGGCTTTCATCCATGGGAATCCTTGCCGAGCCGTAACGCTTAATGTCAAAACCCCCTAAGGCGGATTTAAACGCACTCCCGAGAACAATCCCGACATCCTCGGCAGTATGGTGGCAATCAACCTCCAAATCCCCCTTGCAATCTAACTGCAAGCCGAACCCGCCATGCACTGCAAAAGCAGTCAGCATATGGTCAAGAAAACCCAATCCGGTATTCACGGCACAATCTCCGCCCTCGAGAATCAAAGAAACGGCTATTTCGGTCTCTTTAGTCTGTCGGTTTATAATAGCTTTCCTCATGCCCTCTCCTTATACTATTCCGTATCAAAAATACTTGCATATTTGCATTAATTATCAATAGTAAGCTGTACACTTTGTGCAAATCTTTTATTAAATTTATCTTCGGGGACTTCATCGGGAACTTCCACCGGGTATTTCCCGCTGAAACAGCCGTCACAAAAACCGCACTCGGCATCCGGCGCTAACTTTGATACATTTTCCAAGCTCAGAAATCCCAATGAATCGGCGTTAATAGACTGCCGTACTTCATCAAGGCTCATGCGGCAGGCGATTAGCGCGTCCCGGTCTGTAATATCCGTCCCGAAATAACAAGGGTGAACAAACGGCGGCGACGAAATCCTCACATGAACCTCCTTCGCACCCGCCGAACGCAACAACTCGACTATAATGCCCGTAGTAGTCCCGCGGACAATGCTGTCATCAATAATTACCACGCTTTTGTCCTTAACCGATTCCGCCAAAGGGTTCAGCTTTATTTTGACCGCATTGACCCGCTCATTCTGAGTAGGCTGTATAAATGTCCTCTCAATGTACCTGTTTTTGATAAAGCCTATTCCATACGGGATTCCCGACTCGCGCGAATACCCCAACGCCGCATCTAACCCCGAATCGGGAACGCCGACGACTATATCAGCCTTAACGGGATGCTCCTGCGCCAAAAACTGCCCCGCTCTTATTCTCGCGGAATGAACCGATGCACCTTCTATAACACTGTCCGGGCGGGCAATATAGATGTATTCAAAAATGCACAGACTGCTCCGCTTTCTGTCGGCGCAATGCGTGTTAATCGAACTAATCTCACCGTCCTTAATAACAACAATTTCGCCCGGTAAAATATCCCGCACAAATGTTGCGCCGACACTGTTCAATGCGCACGACTCGCTCGCAATTACCCAGCCCTTTTCATTCGGCAAAGCCCCAATACAAAGCGGACGGAAACCGTTTGGGTCACGGGCGGCAATCAGCTTTTTCGCCGACATAATTACCATAGAGTACGCGCCTTTAAGCTTGTACATCGCCTGCTCCAAAGCCTGCTGAATTGTGGGGTTGGAGAGCCTTTGCTCGGTTATTGCGTATGCGATTGCCTCAACGTCGGAGGTTGAATGAAAAATTCCGCCTTTCATCTCGAATTCTTCTCTAAGCCCCGCGCCGTTAATTAAACTCCCGTTAAAGGAAATCGACATCGGCCCTTTAATATGCCGCGCAACCAACGGCTGAGTATTATGAGGAATCCTCTGCCCCTTCGGCGAATAGCGAACGTGTGCCAACGCAATCTTCCCGTCCGAAAAGCGGGAAAGACGCTCCAATGTCCGCGGCTTTATATTGTCCGCCACTAACCCCAGCCCTTTGTGATACTCAAACACCCCGGAATCGTTTACAACAATCCCGCAACTGTCCTGCCCTCTATGCTGTAAAGCGTAGAGCGCGCGATAGCAATACTCGGTTACATTTATTCCCGAATCGCCGGGGGAATTTGAGTAAATCCCGAATACTCCGCATTCATCGCGCGGTTTATCTTCTTCTTCGAACCCGCAAAATACGTCTTCTTTTTTATAATCAATATTCATATTATATATATTACATCAGATTACAAAATTTTTCAAGAGGTATTTACAATATTTTTTACAACTTTTTATTAGGTGTATTGCCGGCATTTTTTATAACAATAGCTTTTACATAACAGTTTTACAGAAAAATTGTGGATTTTATACAAAATTATTCAAATTTAACTGGGGATTTTGCTGAAATTCTATAAAAAGTATTGACTTTTTATTTTACTCTGTGTTATAATTAGCAAAAATAACAAGTATAGGAAATTTATGGTAAGATGATTAATTTAATAAAAGAGGAATATAACATTCCGTTGCACCTTTACCGAGAGGGTGAATTGCTTAGAGGCTATGAATTTTTCGGTGCGCATTTCACAACCTGCCCGGTTACCAAGTCAAACGGGGTAGTTTTTCGTGTGTGGGCTCCCCGCGCAAGGAGTGTCAGCGTTGTGGGTGACTTTAACAAGTGGGACAGGGCGATTAACCAAATGTCTCAAATTGAAACAACCGGAGTGTGGGAGGCTTTTGTCCCCGCACTTAAACAGTATGACTCGTATAAATACTCAATTGAGACACCTGAGGGCAGGATTAAGTTAAAAGCCGACCCATATGGATTTCATATGGAAACCCGCCCGGATACCGCGACTAAACTTTTTGATATTTCGGGATACAAGTGGAAAGATGAGTCTTGGCGCGAAAAAGTCAAAAACTGCGATGTCTATCGTTCACCCATGAATATATACGAGGTTCATTTGGGTTCATGGCAGAAAAGAAACGAAAACGGTCTTTTTAATTACATGGAGGTTGCAAGTGAGTTAATCCCTTATGTAAAAAAAATGGGGTACACCCATATTGAGTTGATGCCCAATGCCGAGTTTCCGTTTGACGGCTCGTGGGGGTATCAGGGAATAGGTTATTACGCGCCGACCTCCCGCTTTGGAACCCCGCATGATTTTATGCAGTTCATTGACTACTGTCACTGTCATAATATAGGCGTTATTTTGGACTGGGTGCCCGCGCATTTCCCGAAAGATGCGGCGGGATTGTATGAATTTGACGGCGAATGCTGTTATGAATACTCCGACCCGCTCAAGCGGGAACATCACAATTGGGGGACAAGAATCTTCGACTGGGGCAAGGGCGAGGTTCAATCTTTCTTAATATCGAATGCCTACTATTGGCTGAATGAGTACCATATAGACGGATTAAGGGTTGATGCGGTTGCATCAATGCTGTATCTCGACTATGACAGGAAAGAGTGGCGACCGAACAAATCCGGCGGACACGAAAATATCGAAGCAATTTCATTTTTGCAAAAGCTGAATGCCAATTTGTTCAAACACTTTCCTAAGGTTTTGATGATTGCGGAGGAATCCACCGCATGGCCCATGGTAACTAAACCTGCCGATGTCGGGGGGCTTGGTTTTAATTTCAAGTGGAACATGGGATGGATGAATGATATGCTCGGTTATATGTCAATGAGTCCCGAATTTCGCCATGATTATCACGGAATGCTGACTTTCTCGTTCCATTATGCTTTTGCGGAAAATTATATACTCCCTATTTCACACGATGAAGTTGTCCACGGGAAATGCTCAATGCTCGATAAAATGAGCGGGCCACGCGACAAACGCTTTGATTCGCTCAGAACTTTTTTGGCATATATGACGGGGCATCCGGGCAAAAAGTTGATGTTCATGGGACAGGAGTTCGCCCAGTTCAAGGAATGGAACTTTGCATCCGAGCTTGACTGGAGCGTACTTGAATATGACGAACACGCAAAGATGCACGATTTTGTCCGCGATTTAAACAAGTTTTATTTGACATCGAGAGAACTGTGGGAAAACGAAAGCGACTGGAGCGGGTTTAAATGGATTGTCCCCGATGATAATATGAACAGCGTTATTGTGTTCCGCAGATTAACGTCAAACCCCGATAATACTCCGGACGGGGCGGACGAACTGATAGTAGTCTGCAACTTCCTGCCGCGAGTGCACGAGGAGTATTCGTTCGGCGTTCCTTATGCGGGCGATTATGTTCAGGTTTTTTCCACCGATGATGAAGCATTCGGCGGGAGCGGACTTGTAAACGACAATATTACGGCTGTCCCCGAGAAAAACTTGATGCACGGCGAAAATTACTCGATTACCGTGAAAATCGCGCCGATGTCGGCATTTTTCCTTAAACCGTTAAAAAAAACCGAAAATAAACCAAAAAAAGGCGCAAATAAAGACACTGAAGCCGACTAAAAATAAGAAAAGGAATGGTGTAAAACACTTGAAAATAAATCTGATGTTGTGCGGTAAACGCACTTTTATAGCTTGTTATTGCCGGAAAGGAATGGTGTAAAACACTTGAAAATAAATCTGATGTTGTGCGGTAAACGCACTTTTATGGCTTGTTATTGCCGGAAAGGAATGGTGTAAAAGTATGAGACACGTTAAAAAAGAATGTGTGGCTATGATTTTGGCGGGGGGACAAGGCTCAAGGCTGTACGCACTCACGCAAGATATGGCAAAACCCGCCGTCCCTTACGGGGGGAAATACAGACTGATTGACTTCCCGCTGTCAAACTGTGTCAATTCGGGATTTGACACCGTGGGTGTGCTTACACAGTATTTACCGCTTGTACTCAACGAGTACATAGGGAATGGTCATCCGTGGGGACTAAACAGCATCCACGGAGGAGTCCATGTACTTGCACCCTATGAAAACCCGGAAGGAAAGTCGTGGTATTCGGGAACAGCCAACGCGATTTACCAAAACATGAACTTTGTTGACAGGTATAATCCCGAGTATGTGGCAATATTGGCAGGCGACCATATTTATAAGATGGATTATGCGAAAATGCTCGATTATCACAAAATGCAAGAAGCGGACGTGACTATAGCAGTATTGGAAGTCCCGTGGGAAGAAGCATCCCGCTTTGGAATCATGTCTGCCGATGAAAACGGAATTATTACCGAGTTTGCCGAAAAACCCGCCGAGCCGAAGTCCAATTTGGCATCAATGGGCGTGTATATCTATTCATGGCAAAAACTCAAAAAATACCTTATCGCAAACGAACAAGACCAAACCGCAAAAAAAGACTTCGGCGGGAATATAATCCCGGATATGCTGAAAGACGGTTGTAAAATGGTCGCCTATAACTTTGATTCTTACTGGAAAGATGTCGGAACTATTGACAGCCTGTGGGAAGCTAATATGGACCTTCTTGACCCGAAAGTCCCCTTAGATTTATACGACCCTGCTTGGCGGGTTTATTCGCGCAACGAGATTATGCCTCCCCATTTCTGCGGGGGTGAATGCGTTATTGAAAACTCAATGATTTCGGAAGGCTGTAACATTAACGGGCGGGTGGATTCGTCAATCCTGTTCGCGGGAGTTACAGTCGAAAAAGGCGCGGCAGTCCACGACAGCATTATCATGCCGGGTGCGTATATTAAAAAAGGCGCGGTTATCCAATACGCAATTGTAGGCGAAGACACGCTAATCGGCGAAAATGTGCAGATTGGCGAACGCCCGGAAAGAATCGAGAATATAAACGATGAAATTTGGGGAGTCGCCGTTATCGGACATAGAGTAAAACTAAAGGACGATACGGTGATTAAACCTAAGGCTATGATTGATAAAAGCAATTGAGGTTTATTTTTGCAAGTGGGGGTTAATATGGGAAAATTAAGGAAAACTAAAAAGCTAATCGGCATGGCGTTGATATTTGCCGTTGTTATTGGTACAATAGGTGCGGTTAGGGTAGAAATCACAGAAAGGTTTGGCGACGAGATTGCAGAATCGGGAGGAAAAATCTACAAAACAACCGAAATTCCCGATTTTCAAACTCCAAAAGGGCAACGCCTGTTAGATGTGTTTAACAACTCCATTGAAAGGTTGCAGTTTGATGCGCCTATGGACTATCCGGCGGAGGATGTGACGGAAGATAAAGCGGAATACAAGGAGTTTAGGGTGTCCGAATCCGTTTTGGAATCTGTTAAGGAAACGCACTCTGTTGATTGGGCTATAGCCCGCATTGAGGCTCTTTATGACTTTGCCGAAAATCTATACACTTTGATAGAACTTTCGCCGTTCGGCTACATGATTTACCACAACGACTCCGGCGTTTTCGCCGAGCGTTCCGGATTTGAGACATCGCCATATGAGGAAATATACGGTGACTTGTATTACGGCGGCTACTCGCGGCATTTTTACGGCAACACAGACGGAAGTCTAACCTGTGTTTATTCGGAGTTGCTTACCGAGGCGTATGTCATCGAAAGGGAAGATTGGGCTCGGCAAAGCGAAGAGTTTACCGATATTTTATTTGCACAAGCTGATTTTTCGGTGATTGATTACGTGGAATACGGTACGTCAATGATACGGCAAAACAGCGGTGGACGTTCCGGTGGCACGCCTGTTTATATTACAGTCGCATACGGAGCAAACGGCGGGAGCGGAACAGTGCCGCTGCCTCATCTTAATATACTGTCGGGCAGCACCATAACAGTGGGAAGCCCTAATCTGTCAAAAGCCGGTTTTTCATTTAGAGGTTGGAGGTCTGCATCCAGCAGTATTATTTACCAAGTCGGCGAAAAAGCTAAAATAACAGGTAGCGGGACGGTATACCTTGAAGCTTTATGGATGCCGAATCCTAACGGAAATAACCCGCAAACGATTTCGGAAAGGGAAAACAATGACGGATTTAACAGGGCTAACCCTATTCCGGGAGATTTGGTAGACATTGCGGGAATGATAGGCCCGGGCGATGAAGACTTTTTCAGGCTATACAACAACACTAATTCCGCGGTGGAAATAAGTTTGCTCGCACCGCCTAACTCAATTTGCAGGATAGATATATTTTCCGGTGCATCGGATTTATCTTGGTACGGCACAACCTCAAATACAAATACAAACTCAATCGGACGATTCGCAACGATGACCGCTTCGTTTGAGGCTGGAAAGTCTTATTATATCAAAGTCAGCTATACTTCCGGCTCTTCCGGTTCTTACTCAATAAGCATAAGGCGACCTGAGTGGGCATATATGTTCAGGGCGAGAACCGGATTCGCTAACAAAATTTCACACGGATACCCTCATTATTCAGATTGTTACGGGACTTGCGGAAGCTCCATGTGCCACCGAGGACTTGATATTGTCAACAAAGAAGGGGGCGGTTATCGGACATACGGAATGAGCGTTTACTCCGTTGCCGCCGGAACGGTTGAGTGGTCAGGATTTTTGGGGAATTATGGTCATTGTGTAGAAATCCAGCATACAGGTTCAAATTCAAATCGCCGTACACTTTACGCACACTTCGGAACCGATGCTGCCGGCAATAGCACTATCCCTGCTTCCGTAAGAAAGGATGCTACGGTTACCAACGGCACTATGTTAGGTAAAGCAGGGTGGTCCGGCAATGTAATCCCTAAAAACATTTACGGCACTCACCTGCATTTTGAAATAAGGGTGAATGGTTCACTTGTAAATCCGGTAAATTATTTCCCGAGCGGTACATTTGTATATTAATAAGGAGAATACTAAGTTTGAAGAAAAACAGCGGGTCGAAGCTCCGCTTCGAGCAGGCTGTTAGACACGGCGAATCTTCACGACTCGTTGGCGTCGGAAAGGAATGGTCTTTAATATGAAAAAATTATTAACACTATCCCTGCTGTTGATTTTAGCTATATCAACAGCGTGTACTCAAACCGATACGATTAGTACATCGCAAGAAACTAACACAACCGAGTTAAAAACGGAAGCTTTGACAGAAGAAGCAACTACCGATTCGCCTCAACCGCTATCAACGCAACAACCACAATCAGACCCATATGAAACAGCCGGAATGCCAAATCCCTTCAATGACACGAGGGAAGCCGGGGGCGGTTCGTTTGCGTTGTCGCTGTTTACAATGCCGTGTTCTGAAGGGCCGTGGGATGCGAAAATTGAGTGGATAGAACTCCATTATATTGATGTATTTGTCGGCAACGAAGAGGATGGAGGATGGTTTGCAGAGCGTATGGAAAATCTTAGAGAAAGACCTGCAACAAGTTTAATGGATTACCCCAACCTTTATTCGTTCATCAAAGCTTTTAATGTTCCCATTGACGAACTGGAAGCAATCCTAAAAGAAGACCAATCCATCGGGATTCGGAATGGATTTAGCGAAACAAACTACTTCACAGATGAAGAAATCGCGCTAATTGTTTCTCTTGACGAAGCGGCAATAATGGAATATTTTGTGTCTGATTACACCCTCTACCACAACGGGAAGGTGTTTACGCCAATGTGGTTTTATTTGCACACACCCGATGATTATCGCGCCGAGGGAATCACTTTGGAAATGGTTGAGGATAAATTGAGTTGGTTTGCGAATATTCCGATTCAAAGGGAGGCTGTCGTTGCTTTTGAGGAGAAACTGTCGGCGTTTGTCGGCGATGAGGTGTCGTTTGATGAAATCAGAGCGACTGTGGCTATTGATTGGGATTAAGTGAAATGGGAAAATGAATTTTAATTGCACACTTGTGCAGAAAGGAAATAGGTAAAATTATGGCAACAACAACAAATGTAGCGGGGATTATCTTCGCAAATATGCACGATTCGACTATAACAGATTTGACAAAACTCAGAACAATGGGGAGCGTTCCGTTCGGGGGGAGGTATAGATTGATTGACTTTCCCCTGTCTAATATGGTGAACTCGGGCATTTCATCAGTCGGGGTAATAACAAAATCGAACTATCAGTCTTTGCTCGACCATTTGGGTTCGGGCGTGGCGTGGGACTTGTCCCGAAAAGCAAGCGGACTCAGAATCCTTCCGCCTTACGGCAATGCCGCCGAAAGCTATACCTACGGCGGGCTTTACCGCGGAAGATTAGAGGCATTGGCAAACGTAATCCGCTTTATTAAAAACTTGACTGCGGAATATATCGTTATGAGCGATTGTAACGTCATTGTCAACATTGATTATAAATCGGTGCTGGATTTTCACTTGAAAAAAGGCGCGGATATTACTGTTGTTTACGGCAGAGGGAGCTATAATGCCGAAGAAATGAGAACAAAGACGATACTTAATATCAATCAAGACGACCTCGTCTATGATGTATTAATTCGTCCGGAAATCAACTCCGACACTCCCGAAGACAATCAAGTAAACGCAAGCTTGAATATGTTTGTAATGAGCAAGCAGTTTTTGCTCGATATAGTAACCGAATCGGCATCGCGCAGCCTGTACAGCTTTGAGATTGATATAATGCAAAGACGCTGTAAAGAACTTAAAATCATCGGCTATAAATACGACGGGTATTACTCGCAAATAGACAGCCTTATAACTTATTTTAAGGCAAATATGGAACTGTTGAACTTAGATAAAAGGGCGGCACTCTTTAACGCGAACAGACCCGTTTACACTAAAGTCAGGGATGAAGCCCCCGCAAAATACGGACTGAAAGCAGAAGTCAGTAACTCTCTTATCGCCGATGGCTGTGTTATAGAGGGAACAGTTGAGGACTGTGTGTTGTTCCGCGGAGTAAAAATCGGGAAAAACACAACTGTAAAAAACAGCATTATTATGCAAGACTCGGTCATTAACGACAAAATTGACCTCGGATATGTAATCGCCGATAAAGATGTTGTTGTGCCGAGTTACAGGACAATGATAGGAACTGCCGACTTCCCCGTTTTTATCGGAAAAGGCGAAAAAATTTAAAACCTGTTTAGGCTATTTAAACGCCCAAAACTTGTTCAAAATAAAATTAAGCGGAATAGTCAGACAAAGATTCAAAACGGGTGCGATTTTATCGGACATTCCAAATGTCTCAACTAAAATCACGCTCATAAACAAAAAACCTGCGGCAGTTGTCAAGCCATAGGAAATATAAACCTTAACCACCCTCCCTGCGGTGGATTTTGGTTTTGCTAACGTCAAGCCTTTAGGCTCTTGTTTTGCTTTTGCAAACACAAATTTAACGCTCCAAATGTAGGCATTGATAACGCTCACAAAAAAGCCGATAAGGTAAGCAATACGATAGTCAACTATAAATAACAAAAGGTAGTATACAGCAAGATAAACAAGCGTATTTGACAAACCGACTATCCCGAACTTTAAAAACTGGATGAAAAGCTGTTTATTTTTCAAACTTTTACCTATGCCCTTTCTGTACTGCATCCTTGACAGTCTTGGTCATTATATCGAGCATTTCATCTGTCATTCCGGAATAAACGCCCACCCAAAATCCGGAATTCATTATAATGTCTGTGTTGGTCAATGTGCCGACAATTCTGTAGCCGCTCCCCGCCGCCCGCATTTGGTCAAAGCAGGGATGCTTAGTAAGGTTTCCCGCAAAAAGCATACGAGTTTGTATTCCGCGGTTCTCGATATAATTCACAATTTTTCCGCGCTGAACTCCTTCGCGGCAAGTCATAAAAAAACCAAACCAACTCGGATCGGATTGCGGTTGCTTCTCGGGAAGTATAATCTTATCCGAAACGCTTTTAAGTCCATCGTAAAGTATTTTAAAGTTCTGCCTGCGCTTTTCGACAAAGCCGGGCAGCTTTTTTAATTGAGCAACGCCTATTGCCGCTTGCATATCGGTCGCTTTAAGGTTGTAGCCGAAATGCGAATATACATATTTGTGGTCGTAACCGACAGGCAAATCACCGTATTGTGTGTTAAAACGATTCCCGCATACATTGTCGATTCCCGACGGGCAGACACAATCTCGACCCCAGTCCCGCATAGAAAGAGCAATTTTGTGCAAAAGCGCATCATTAGTGTAGACCGCGCCGCCTTCACCCATTGTCATGTGGTGAGGCGGGTAAAAACTCGATGTTCCTATATCGCCGAATGTGCCTGTCTGCCTTGCCTTCGCTGAGTCACCGTCAATTGTAAAAAGCGAACCCAACGAGTCACAGTTATCCTCAATTAACCACAGCTTATTGGAATCACAAAATGCCTTAACCGCTTTAATGTCAAATGGATTACCTAACGTGTGAGCGAGCATGACTGCCTTTGTACGCGGCGAAAGTGCCTTTTCAAGCATTGTGGTGTCTATATTATATTGGGGAATGCTCACATCGACAAAAACGGGAACAGCCCCATACTGGATAATCGGCGCAACAGTCGTAGGGAATCCCGCGGCGACCGTTATCACCTCGTCCCCTCGATTAATCGCGCGTTCGCCCAGCAAAGGCGAAGTCAACGCCATAAACGCGACTAAATTGGCAGATGAACCCGAATTTACCAAAAGGCAATGCTTGATTGACAAATACTCGGCAAACTTCTCCTCAAACTCTTTTGTAAATCTGCCCGATGTGAGCCAAAATTCCAAAGCCGAATCTGTCAGGTTTACCATTTCATCGCTGTCATAAAGCCGCCTCGCATAATTAATCCTGTCACCCGCCTTGTACTCGGGGACAGAATGAAACTCATCGGCATATTCTTTCACAAGCCGCAGTATTTCTTTTTTCATGCTTTCTTGTTTTTGATTAATCATGAGCCTTTTCTCCTTCTTCTAATTTGCTGTAACAGCTCTTTATTTGCTCCTCACAAATTGCATTTACATCCCGATTTTCGATATACGCTTTTACCCATTCAACTGTTTTTAACACCGCCTCGTCAATGCTGTAGAGCGGCTTCCACCCCAGTCGGGATTTTATTTTTGAACAGTCGAGCTTTAAAAATGATGCCTCGTGCGGTCCGCCACAATCGGCACTCATCCGCGACATTCCACCGCCCCACATTCTGCAAAAAACGTCAACTAAGTGAGACGTAGTAACACAGCCCGCATCATCGGGTCCAACATTATAACAATCGGCAAGGCTAAAATCCAGGCTCTGTTTTTCTGCAATCATCAAGTAGGCAAAAAGCGGTTCTAACACGTGCTGATACGGGCGAGTAGAATAGGGGTTTCGGATTTTTACCGTTTCGCCGCATTGAGCCGCCCTTACACAATCGGGAATAATCCGCGCCTTTGAAAAGTCGCCGCCGCCTATGACATTGCCCGCGCGTGCAGTTGACACGGGGATGCCCATACCCCTGAAATAAGATTGATTATAGCTGTATGTCACCAACTCTGAACAAGACTTGCTGTTGGAATAAGGGTCATAACCGCACAACGGCTCATTCTCCCTGTAGCCCCATTCCCACTCGTTGTTGGCATACACCTTGTCGGTCGTCACATTCACTACCGAATGCGCATTGCCTGTCAGCCGTATACACTCAAGCAAATTAACCGTCCCCATAACATTAGTGTGATAAGTGTAAACGGGGTTTTCGTAACCGTCATGTACAATCGGTTGCGCCGCGAGATGAAAGACTATTTCGGGCCGTGCATCGCAATACGCCTTATAAAGCCCGTCAAAATCGCGTATATCGCCTATTACCGAGTTAAGCCGCCCGCCGAAATCCAACATCTCGAACAGATTGGGCGTTGTATGCGGCGGCAACGAATACCCGGTGACTTCCGCACCCAAATCGGTAAGTATCTTTGAAAGCCACGCCCCTTTAAATCCCGTATGCCCGGTCAGGAACACTTTCTTGTTTTTATAAAATTCCATATACCCACCTTTATCCTTTATTCCAAACAGCCCACGGTGCATTACCCGACTCCCAATACTTTTCAAGGAGCAGTTTATCCCTTTGAGTGTCCATACACTGCCAAAACCCGTCATGAATATACGACATCAATTGATTCTCGTTCGCCAACGCTTCAAGCGGTGTTTTCTCCAACACAGTCGCATCATCGTCAATGTAGTCGATTACAGTCGGTTCAAGTACCATGAATCCCGCATTAATTTTGCTGCCGTCGCTGTTGGATTTTTCCCTGAATGACGAAATTGAGTTGTCGCTTTTTATGTCAATAACTCCGAATTTCTGACTGACGCTCACTGCGGTAAGCGTTGCCGCTTTGCCGTGGGATTTATGGAACTCCAACAGCTTATTAATGTCAACATCGGAAACTCCGTCGCCGTAAGTAAGCATAAAGGATTCGCCGCCTATATAATCGCGAACCCGCTTGACTCTGCCGCCTGTCATGGTGTTAATCCCCGTGTCCGCAAGTGTAACCCGCCATGGTTCAGCCACATTAGAGTGAACCGTCATTTCATTATTGTTGGAAAAGTCAAATGTAATATCGCTCCTTTGCAGGTAGTATGACGCGAAATACTGTTTAATCATCAACGACTTATACCCGCAACAAACAATAAAATCGTTAAACCCGTAATGCGAGTATATCTTCATTATATGCCACAGCATCGGCATATTTCCTATTTCTATCATGGGTTTTGGTTTAAGATAGCTCTCCTCCGATATTCGTGTCCCAAATCCCCCCGCCAAAATCACCACTTTCATATTTATGACCATTCCTTTCTGCACAAATGTGCTGTTGAAAGCTTCGTTTTCCGCATTTACGCAGGTTGACTTTCAAACTTTTACCCTTGTCCTTTCTAAACAAATACAAACTGCAACATAAAATAATCGTAACATAAAAAGTAAACTATGTCAAATTATAGTCGGTCATAGACCCATATACCGTGGCTGTGTGTCACAAAAAGATAATCGTTTTGAAGAGTTTCGGCGATTAACTCGTCAAATCGCCCTTCCGAGAGTGAAATCTGCTGCATAAATATATTCTGCGCAATAAACAGCCGCCCCTCATAATCCCTTATAAACTGCACAACTTCTTCATGGTCTTGCTTTAATAAAAGGTCGCCTGCGGCAATCCCGTTATACTCGTTTTTAAGCCCCAAGTGGCTCATAATAAAGGGTGAGTATTCATCAATAAAAGCCATGTTTTCTGCCCTGTGGGTAAAAACAAATTCCGACACGCCCGCAGATACAACCACGTCCCACCCTTTGCGCCTTTCATTATACAGCCTAAATCCGTCACTTTTGTTTAAAGTGAACACAGAAAACCCGACAAAAAACAAACCGATTAACATAACTCCGGAAGCCGCTCCGAAAACACACCGGGTAGGGACACTAAAGCGACTGCCCTCGCTCCAAACCGTCATGAGTCTGTCACAAAAAAGTGCGATAACTATAAATACCGGCCAAAGGCATAAGGCAAATACAAACGGGTGACTCCTGCCAAAAAAGTAGCTGACTAATCCGAATCCCATAATGCCCAAGGTAAACAAAAGCGAATTATCACCCGTATGCCGATGTTTTTGTCGTTCTTGAGTGCCAAAACGAAACAGTTTAAGCCTTGCCACCGTAAAAATCAATGCAAGCGAATAAACAAGCATGACAATAACATACGGATGATTCTGCGGCAAAGGCAACATAAAAAATCCATCACCCGCAAAGCTCTTAATGCTCCAAAAAATCCCGGCAATATCTAATATTTCGCCGCTTCGCACAAAAGTAAAACCCATTAAAGTCAAGACTGCGGCAAACACCGTCACAACGACAATACCTAAACGCTTACCAAACAGCTTCCAAAAACCCACACTGTTAATATAATGCGACTCAGCGGATATATATGCCGAATAAGCAATTAAGCTCAATATTGATACAATTCCGCTTTCGGGATTCCACAAAAGACCGATTGCCGCCGCCGCCGAGGCAAATAAAAACAAGTGCCGCTTTTTATTATAAACTTGGAACAACGTAATAAACAACATTGTCAACACAGGGAAAAGCAGTCGAATCGGCGTATATTGAAAAAAAGTCATATGCTGATAGGACAGAGGGAAAAGCTCGGTAAAAAATATTATCGACAACAATGCCAAAACCGCAATAACCCTGTTCTTCAGCATTTTACAAAGGATGACATAAATCGCAGAATTTGAAATAACGACTAATACACCCATCAGCAATGTCGTTGCCCAAACGCTCACTTTGCCGAATAAAAAAGTCTCGACCGCCCAAAAGAAATAAGCGTAAAACCCGTATAACACTTTTAAATCAACGCCGAGCGTTTTGCCGTTTTGCACCTCGTAAACAGGATTAAACACAACTGCATAATGATGTGCGTGAATCCGTGAAGAACCCGGGTTGGTGCTGTTATTAATAAAAAACGATGCCGCATATAAAATAACAACAACAGCAAAAACATGAGACACAATAAGCATATACTTTTTTAAGTCAAAGCTAAAATTGGGCTTATCCGGGCGACTGCTAACCCTATAAAAAACATTATACAAAATCCAAAAAGCCGAAATCACCGAAAACGCAGCAATTGTGCTGCTGTAATCGAGTTTAACGCTAAGTGCGGCGGCATAAAATCCATCGTCATAAGCCATCAATTCAATAAGACTGTAAACTACGGCGAACAAACCCGCCGCACACAATAACGGCGCGGAAAATGATGCAAGTTTTAACCATTTTTCCGAGGGAGTAAATGCGGTTTTATTATACAATAGACGCGCCCCGATTGTAAACAAAACCGTAAACGCGCAAATCAATACTATATAAAGAAGTAGCCCGTTCATCTCGTGGGAATTTGAATAAAACTGTGAAATATCCCATGAGTACAACTGCTCAATCCTTTCGACATCAAGCGGTTTCGGTTTCATAAGAACTGCAACAATCAATTTCGACAAAAATATTGATAAAGCCGCCATCACTAAATAAAGCGACAATAACACATCATATGGCAGCTCCCCGATTTTAGCTTTATCTTTGTTTGATTCCACACTATCTCCTTTAACTATCACTACTACTCCATTACCACTAAAAACTTTGATTGTTGTTTTGCCAAACAATCTGTCTTCGTCAGGCTAAAGTGAGGCAAATGAATTCCCTCATTTTAGCCCTTGTATTAAGTCGCACGATAAGTTGCGACTTAATCGGCCACCTGTGTCGGTTGTCTGCCGAAGGCAGACGAGACACAGAGCCATTTGAGCGAGAAAAGTCCTAATCGGGCTTTGCCTGATTAGACAAGACTTTTCGAGCGGAGTAATATTGCACTACACTAAAAACAGCTTCCTTATAACCGAATATCCTATCGGAATAAAATACAACACGGTCATGAATCCGAACCAAAGCACCATGTATAATATATAAGCTCCGTCAGCCGCATCGTTTAACACTGTCTTGTTTGCTATGCGTTTGTTCCGCGAAAACAGCAAAAATGCCGCAATAAGCAACAGCGTTCCTCCGCTGACGGCAATGCCCTCAAGCATTCCCTGCGGAGTAAAGCTCATTTGTATATCATTGCCGCCTTTTTTAATCGGAACGCCGATAAACGAACCTAATACCTTTTCGAGGGTGACTTTCTCGCCGTTTACTTTACAGTCCCACCCGCTGTCATAACTTATCGGCAAAAACAGCAAGTCATGATATTCATCGGCGGAATTGACGTTTAGGGAAAGGTTTCTCTTCCCTGCCCTCGCATTTGTTTCAAAATCGGCCCACTCTTCGGTAAGCTTGGACATAACCCCTAAGTCCAATTGCGCAA
Organism: Oscillospiraceae bacterium; assembly: GCA_009777415.1. GTDB lineage: Bacteria > Bacillota > Clostridia > Oscillospirales > Ruminococcaceae > Ruminiclostridium_E. Next base: position 30,454 of record WRLX01000001.1, on the reverse strand, counting down.
TCATGCCCGAACCAACGTCCGAATCGGCGGCGTAGTTAATTCGGATATTAAGCGATTGATTTTCAAATACGCCCAAAAAAACGACATTCCGGTCAAATGCAACAGGGAAATAGGTAGACTCCTTGTCTGCAAAGGTCGGTATCGGAACAATCTCATCGTCAACGCTGAAATAGTGAATCCGCGAATCTCCCAACGGTGCATAATATAAAGCTTTTTTTTCGCCGACTTCAATTGTCAGAGACAGCGTTCTGCCCGCCGAGGAGTGTCCCGTAACATAGTCCGGGTCGGTGTTGGAATTGTATTTTATGATGTGGACAAGCCTTTCATTATCGCTTTCCAAATTTGAAAAAACGCGGGAGTAAACCTCCTGTGTGAAAAAAAACGGATTCGACTTGGCTTCAACGGCATTAACCGCCGCCGAATTAACAGGGATTCCAAACGGGAGCGTGTATCTGTTTTTATAATAATTGTAACCGCCGCCGCTGTTAATATACTCATAGATACCATCGTCAAGTTCGGACACCGAGAGGGTGTTCCTTACATTAAAAATCGCGTCTGAAAAAACCGTCCCCCCTGTATCGAGCATTCTCGTAAAAATGCCGGAATAGCCGAACGCGGTTACAGCTTCCTGCCTCTCAAGCGGTATCGTATGAGTCCAGTTTGAAATCGACGGACGTGCCAGTATAAAAGGATAGTTCGTGTTAAGCGTATGCCCCGCTGTTTTTATTCTTGTGAGCCTGTCCGCCGTTATATCAAGCTCCGCATTTATCGCATTGGTGTCTTTAATATATTCGGACGGATTGCCGTTATAACCGATATAAATATAGGAAAAACAAATAACCTCAAGCAAAAGAAGCGCGGCAACAGCCCTGTAGTTAATAATAGTGTTGCCCTTACTTAATAGCAGCATATAAAGCACAAAAACAATAATCGAAATTATTACTGCAACGGTCATCAGCTCGGGGGAAAAGATTGAGGGATAAGGATTGTCCGTTTGGAATGTACGCGCTTGTGAAAAAATTTTGTAAACCATCCATGCCGTTGCCAAAACGCTTACAAAAATCCCAAATGCCCTGACAAGCAAAACCGAAGTGCTTTCATCATTGAGAATCTGCACCCGCTCTGTTCGAAAATTAACGGACTCAGCCGAACGCGACTCCGAAACGGAAATGTAATAGCAAGCTCCGGTAACCACCATAAAAGTCAGTATAAAAGCAAATCTCACCGGGAACAGCACATAATTGCCGCCGTGCCAAATAAGGTTAGTCGATTCGATAAACACGGGCAATACCGCAAGCAAAATGCCGCAACTCCAAAATGCCGCAATCCTTTTGCCGCTTTTGCCGCCGTTTCGACAGTTGCGGAAAACCCCGTAAATAATCACCGCCAAAGGCAAGGCACAAGGAAAAAGAAGAAACCATTTCCCAATATCAAGGCTGTTAGGTGCTTCGATTATCCGTAAATAATGCTGCCACCATGCTCCGCCGATAAATTCCGTTCTCGCAGATGCATTAATCTGATAATAAGACGGAATAAGCAAAAACGCCGAAAGCGCGGCGGCGGCAACAGTTGCGACTCCTAAGCTCAGAACTCGCCTTTTACACGCTTTTGATTTTGTTATAAAAAGAAAGTACAATCCCGTTATAAAAAAGATAAAAAGCACAATCATTATCGAAATATACATATTAATAATAAGGCAAGCCGCTAACACAATCGTGTAAGGAAGAGCGCGAATAAGCTCGGAGCCGCCTGTACTCCGCTTAAAAATCCGCCAAAGTGTGTGCATTAACAAAGGGAAAAACGCCATAATATCAATCCATTGGCTATGGGAATAATACATGACGGCATATCCCGAAAATGCATAACAAACGCTGAACACATTAAGCCAAAACGCGCTTATGCCGAAATTCCTTTTAAGAAAAAAGTACATAAAAGCGGCGGATGCCATAAATTTAATGCAGGTAAACATCCCCATGCTAAGGTAAACGTCCTCGCGCGGAATAAACAAAAAAAACAAATTAAACGGGCTTATCAAACTGACAATGCCGACCGATTCCGCCATATTTACCGTCAACCCGGTATACCAGTCAAAAAACAAACTCTTGCTGCCGTGTACAGCATCCCACAAGTGATAATAAAGCGGGACATTCATCTGCGACATATCGGTGACATCAATGACCCCTCCGCCAAACGGGTATATGCCTTTCATTCTCATAATCATGAAAAAAATCAACATTACTGCCAAAGGCGAAACAAAATATTTCAACACCGAAAAAACACGTTTCCTATTAAGACGGCTTCTCAAAATTAATCCTCTCTTCCTCAACAACTAACGGTCTTTTCATGAGCCTTGTATTAATGCTTAAAATATATTCGCCGAGAAACCCTATAAAAAACAACTGAACAGAGCCAAACCCGAAAACACCGATTAAAACGGGGACAGAACCGCCGGGGAAGTTGTCCCAAAACAAAAGTTTAAGAATAAGGTAAACAAGCGCAATCAATAAGCCGAAAACAGACATAACAGAGCCGAATATTGTCGCAAGTCTAAGCCCTATTTTTGTATAAGAGGTAAACGAAATCATCGCCGCGTCATACAGAGTATACCAGTTATTCTTGGTTTTCCCCGCTCTGCGTTTCGCCTGCCTGTATTCTATTATTTTAAGCTCGGGGCTTAATTCCGCAACAATTCCCCTTAAAAAAGGCATTGAATCATCGAGACTGCGCAAAACCTCAATAAAGCTCTTGTCGTATAATCCAAACCCGGTAAAATGTTCAATTTGCTCAATACTGCTGAGTTTCTTTATCGTCTTGTAATAAACAGTCCTCGCGAATCGCACAAGGGCGTTTTCCCTGCTGCTCGTTTTAACGCAACAAACCGTTTTATGCCCGTTTTCCCATTCCTTCACAAGTGTCGGGATTAGCTCAATCGGGTCTTGAAAATCGGCACACAGCATTATCGAACAGTCACCCGTTGTCTGCATAAGTCCGTAATAAGGCGAATTAAACTGACCAAAGTTTTTGGAGTTTAAAATCGCACGAACGTTCTTATCATCGCGGCAAATCTGTCTCAGTTTTTCCCGCGTTGAATCTGTGGACTTGTTGTCTATAAACAATATCTCATAATCATAATCGCTTAACAATCCGACACCTTGGCTTTGAGAAAACAACTCCTTAACAGCCGCATGAATCGGTATTACATTTTCCTCTTCGTTATAAGTCGGTATAACAACGGAAATCTTTTTACGCATGGTGTTTCCGCCCTCTCTTAGAACCTGTCTTCATAAGCGAACGCACTGTTAAATCGGCAATTTTTCCGCCATACCGTTGACTTCAAGCAGCCTCGACGGCGAAGCCGCTGACACCGCTACTCTCGTCAACTCTGCGTTAATTTTTCCTCAAATATCAACGGATATTATCGTCAAAATTGCCTTGTCTGACGAAAAATATCGCTCGCTTTACCAGCACGATGCTTATGAAGACAGGTTCTTATATTTTCCGGTCTTTCAGCAACTCCTCAAGCAACGCCCGCTCAATCGGCGGGTCTTGGTCATAAACAGGCTTATTGTAAGCCAACTTCGGCGTAACATAAGTCCTGTCGCCAATATCAACATCAAACAAAACGGGGGTGTTGTCAATCAACCGATTTTTATGCTTCTCCAACTCCGCCGCACTCTTGATTCTAAATGCATCAATCCCGTATGCTTTTGCAACTTCAATAAAATCGGGCGAAGTGTAGCCGCCACCCTTAACAGTGTACGAATAAATCGAGTCAAAATACATCTCTTGGAAACATCGTATCATTCCGAGCGAACTGTTATTCAGAACAAATATTTTCACGGGCAGGTTTTCACTGCGAATAAACTGCAGCTCTTGAATGTTCATCTGCAACCCGCCATCCCCCGAAAAAGAATATACATTGCGTTTCGGCAGAGAGTAACACGCGCCTATTGCCGCCGGAAGTGAAAACCCCATCGCGCCGTGCCCCCCCGAAAAGAGCATTCTCTGCCGCTCTTTAAACTTGAAAGACTGTGCAAGCCAAACTTGATTTTGCCCAACATCGGCAGCCAAAAACGTATCATCGGGAATGAGCAGGCTAATGTCCTCAATAAGCTTATTAACACGGTAATCATCAATACCGCTGTCGTTCAACTTTTCCCTGTAATAATCGCATTGCAATCTCCAACTTTCCCAATCGTCATTTTCATAAGGCGAAAACTCCGTTTCCGAAAGCAAGGGCATTACATCTCTTAAATCGGCATTGATTTGCATTTCATCGGGCTTGATTTTGTACTTCAACTCCTCAACATCGGTGTCAATCCGTATAATCTTTGCCTTAGGCGCGAACTTAGTTATATCCGCTCCCGTCTGGCGATTATCCATGCGTGAGCCGATTGATATAAGCAAGTCACACTGTGACACAATCATGTTGGCGCATCTGCTCCCATACGCGCCTATAAACCCGTAACAGCCTTTGAAATCCGCCGAAAACAAGTCCACCGCAATCATGCTTGTAACAAACGGGATTTTAAGCTCATGCGTTTTTGCGAAACGCTTAAAATTGTCGCGTTCGCCTACGGAATTAATGCCGTTGCCCGCAAGTATTACCGCTCTTTTCGCGCTTTTCAATTCCCGCTCTAAATCGGCAATCGCTTTAGCGGCTTCAACTTCGGACGTTATATCAACGCCTGAATCGCAATCAATATTAAACTCTACTTGACTTCTTTGTACATTCATCGGAATGTCAAGCAAAACCGCACCGGGGCGACCGCTCACGGCAATTTGAAATGCTTTTTCCAAACACTGCGGCAATTTTGAAACATCATCAACATATTCCGCGTACTTAGTAACCCCGCTCACCATTTGAACAACATCGGTCTCTTGGAATCCTTTTTGCCGAACTCTGAGATTAAATTCCCCGCGCGACTCATAGGTATTAACCTGACCTGTGATAAAAACAACGGGGACAGACTCAAAATAAGCGTGGCAAATCGCAGTAATAAGGTTTGTCGCACCCGGCCCGCTTGTCGCGAATGCAACTCCCGGTTTCCCGCCGGCTGCGGCATAACCGCAAGCCGCAAATCCCGCACCCTGTTCATGGCAGCATATTTTGGTGCTGATTCCCGAAGCTTTATACAGCGAATCCATCAAATGTGTAACCATTCCGCCCGGATAGCCGAAAACAGCTTGTACACCTTTTTTAACGAGAAACTCAACAATATAATCCGTTGCCTTCAAACTTTATTTTCCAACTTTCTGCGGTATTTTATTCAATTATAACATTTTTATCAGCAACAGTCAAGCGTGAAACGTGTAAAAAAACACGGAAATTCAGCTTAAAAGCAAAATTTCCGTGAAGTTTAGAACCGGTCCCAATAGGAAACGTGCCGGAGAAACGAGCAAATTTTTCGTCAGACAAGGCGAAATTTTTGCGAATATCCGCTGATATTTAATAAAATTTCAACGCAGTATGGCGGGAAATTTGCCGTTTAAACGGTGCGATTTTCTATTGGGACCGGTTCTTAGATTACATCGGCATTGACAAAAACCTTTTATACTCTTTAGGGTCTTGACATCGTGATAGTCCCGTTGTTTCGGTAATCGTCCCCATACGGGTAAGCCGTGCCAAGTCTTGGTCGAGGCTTCTCATTCCGAGCGTTCTTCCCGTGGTAATTACAGAGGGGATTTGGAAGATTTTGTTCTCGCGAATCATCGCACTGATTGCATCATTTGTCGCCATTATTTCAAAAGCGGCTACCCGCCCTTTCCCGTCGGCAGTCGGAACTAATGTCTGTGACACTACCGCGACTAAGTTAGTCGCAAGCTGTGAACGGCATTGACCTTGCGATGACGGCGGGTAAACGTCGATTATACGGTCAAGAGTTTCCGCCGCGCCTGTAGTATGCAGCGTTGACATTACCAAATGCCCCGTTTCCGCCGCGGTTATCGCCGCGCTTATTGTCTCAAAGTCACGCATTTCCCCAACGAGAATAACATCGGGGTCTTCACGCAACGCGGCACGTAATGCAAGCGCGAAGTCGCCTACGTCAACATTGATTTCACGCTGATTTATCATTGACTGCTTATGAGTGTGTAAATACTCTATCGGGTCTTCTATAGTAATTATGTGGGAATTTTTGTTGCGGTTTACATGGTCAACCATTGCCGCAAGCGTTGTCGATTTACCCGAACCCGTAGGCCCTGTTACCAGTACAAGACCGCGCGGACGTAATGCAAAATCGCTCATGACTGCCGGCAATTTTAGCTCGCTCGGCGTGGGAATCTCGTTGCGCAACAAACGAAGCGCAATCGCGTGATACCCGCGCTGGTGGAAAACATTGACCCTGTTCCTGAATCCGGATGCGGTAACATAGCTGAAGTCCGCATCTTTGCCGCTTCTGATAATATCCTTGTGTACATCGGAGGCAATCTGATTAACAACTTCAAGTATCATAGGTTCTGTAAAATCGGGATATTCAGGAAGCTTTTTAATGCTCCCGTGAAGACGTATAATAGGGGGAAGCCCCGCAGTAAAGTGTACGTCGGATGCACCCATGTCCCGCGCTAAATCAAGAATCGTATTAATATCAATCTTATTATTCATTTTTTACCCTTATCCTTTCTGCACCAGCGTGCCGTAAAAGTTGTTTTTATTGGGGGGTTAAACCGTGTATGTCGCTTTTACAAGCTCTTCCATTGTTGTTTTTCCTTCTAAAACCATTTCCGTTACATTATCGCGGAGGAGTTTTGTGCCGTTTTGTTTTGCAAGCTGCCCGATTTCTTCCGCCGTGCCGTTTTTGGAAATACATTCTTTAATTGCGTTGCTCGGAATAACTATTTCAAAAATAGCCGTTCTTCCCGCATAACCGGTGTTCCTGCAAGCCCTGCATCCGTCATGCTTAACCGTCCTCGCTTTTACCGGGACGGTACTCCCCACTAATTTTAAATCGGCGGGGTCTTCAAGGGTTACCTCTTGCGCGCATTCGTTGCAAAGCAGTTTCACAAGACGCTGTGCAATTACACCCACCAAAGAGGATGCAACCATGTACGGGGCGATTCCCATGTCCACAAGGCGCAAAATAGAACCTACCGCATCATTTGTATGAAGCGTTGACAAAACCAAGTGACCCGTAATCGCGGCGCGGATTGCAATATCGGCTGTTTCGCCGTCACGTATTTCCCCTACCATTACTATGTCGGGGTCTTGACGTAAAATTGCGCGAAGTGCAATTGCAAAAGTATATCCGGCTTTTACGTTCATTTGACATTGATTAACGCCATCGATTTTTTTCTCCACCGGGTCTTCACAGGTGACGACATTGTTGTTGATTTTAGAAAGCTCGCCGAGTGTTGCATAAAGCGTAGTAGATTTACCCGAACCGGTCGGACCCGTTACTAACATTACCCCGTGCGGGCAACGGATAATTTGCTTAAACATTTCATAGTTATACTGGCTCATGCCTAAGTCGGTGACTCTTCTCGTTTTTTCGTCGGCAGTCGAAAGCAGACGGATAACAACCTTTTCCCCGTAAACAGTAGGCACACTTGATACACGCAAGTCAAGATTAACCCCGTCAATCTTTACGCCGAAACGCCCGTCAAGCGGAATACGCTTTTCAGCTATATTCATTGCCGCGAGGATTTTAAGGCGGGTGACAAGCGATGAGTGTACAGCGGGTTTTACCATCATCTTTTCCAAACACTCGCCGTCTATCCTGAATCGAATCCTCGTTCTGTCTTTAAACGGCTCAATATGTATGTCAGACGTGTTTGAACGATAAGCCGACTCTATAAGCGTGTTTACGAGCTTAACAATAGGTGCGTTGTCTACGCGTTCATCGGATGCCGCCGCCTCTTGCTGTGCTTTCAGGAGTTCCGCGCTTGCATCGTATTCCTTGTCAATATCGCTCATTACCTCTTCCTGCTCCGAATCGGAGTAGGCTTTGTTAATCGCGTCGAGAATCGCTGTCTTAGTTGCCAACATAGGGTGAATTTCCATCCCTGTCTTGACTTTTAAGTCCTCAAACACAAAAAAGTTTACAGGGTCGTTTGACGCAACGCACAGCCGCCCGTTAGTTATTCTGTAAGCGATGAGGTTATGCTTTCGCGCCTCTGCCTCTGTAATTTTTTTGACCGCCTCAACATTTATATCGGTTGTAGCCAAGTCAACATACGGGACTTTCAGCCGTGACGAAAGCGCGTGTACAAACTGCGTTTCCGAAATATAGCCGAGACTGAGTAGTGTGTCACCTAATTTAGTCCCCAATTCTTTTTGCTTAACTAACGCCTTTTGGAGTTGCTCGGATGTAATAAACCCGCTTTCTACAAGCAGTTGACCTATTGGTATATTTTGAAGCATTTTTACACCGGTCCTTTCTTGCTTTTATTTAAATTTTATGTTATACTCAATTTAAGAACTTTTGAACTTTTGTAGGAGAATTTATGGTTTTTTTTATTTTTGTATCAGTTGTAATGTGCATTTACGGGACAATTATCGGCAGTTTCCTCAACGTAGTCATCTACAGAACCCCCAAAAAAGAGCAGGTTGTAAAAGGACGTTCCCGCTGTATGTCATGCAGTCATGTGCTTGCTTGGTATGACTTGTTCCCCGTTATAAGCTGGATTTGCTTAGGCGGGAAGTGTCGCTACTGCAAAGTAAAAGTCTCGCCGCGCTATGCAATTGTCGAATCCCTTTGCGGCATTTCTTACGCAATTGCGTTTCTCGCTCTCGGACTGAGCATTAATTTGGTATTCGCCGTCGTTTTGTTCCCTATTTTAATCTGCCTGTCTTTCCTCGACATTGACACAGGCGAGATTGAGTACATCTTCCCTATTTCAATCGCCGCTCTCGGCATTATCGCAATGGGGTTGTCTTTATTCGGAGTAACCGACATTCCGTGGCACGAACACCTAATCGGCGCGATAGCAATTTCAATCCCTTTCGCAGTTTTGGCATTGTTCGGCGCAATGGGCGGAGCGGACATTCAATTAATGGCGGCAGCCGGGTTGCTCTTAGGTTGGAACATAATCCCCGCCGCATTAATAGGCGTTTTCTCCGGCGCAATCGTCGGCGCGGTTTTTAAAGCAACCGACAAACACGTCTACAAAAGCGAAGACGCACTCCCCGCAAAAGGCACGGCAATCCCGTTTGGCCCATTCCTCGCAGTCGGAATCGCCGCGGCATACCTATACGGCGATAAAATGATTGCTTGGTATTTGGGGTTAATGGGGTAGTACCCTATTAACCCTACATCTCAAACTTGTCAATTAACTTTTCTGTTTCTTCAATCGTTTTGTCGCCGAGAGTAACAAATAACGTCTGTATCAACTCTTCTTTGCTGATTTTGCCGCGCTTACATTTAACGGCAGGTTGTGCTATACTGCGTTTGAAAGTATCAAATTCTTCTTTAGTCATCTTAACTCGCCTCCCCTCTCTTTCTATTATACCACAATTCCGCCCGTAAAACCGCCGACCGTAATCGGCGGTTTTACTTAACTCAAAACAAGCTCATACTCTCCCGCACCGCCTCCCACCGTGAGGAAGGTTTGCATCAACTTCAAGGTCTGAACGTAACAGTAGAAGTACTCCATGATTGCGCATTCGAGGGTTGGTAGTCTCGCAACATAAACACATACGTGGTTTGCCCCGGCGGAACTGACAAATTACCATTGCTTGATATTGTCAAGAGGTTGCCGCCTGTTACACGCCATGGGAGACCGCCGGTGCCACCACCAAAGTCGGGATTAGTAGTGTTGTTAGCGTTAGGCGAACCGCTTGGAACATCAAAGTTGAGTTCCCATTCACTAACAGGGACTGAATCCGGGTTGTTAATTTGCACATTAAGAACAATTACGTTACCCCACTCCCTGCGTACCTGCGTTACTGTAGCGCTCATAGGCTCGGGTCTTATTCTATCCCTTGTTCTCACACAACCGATGCCTGTGCAACTTTGAGTTTGAGTACCACCCACAGGTGCTGTTGTCGGTAACCACTCGCCCCAAGTATGGTTTTGGTTTTGTGTATTTCCGCAATTGCCGCAAGTTCCTGCGTGCTGTTCCGCATTTAAGTCTGCCCATGTGTAATCATGTGCCCCTATTACACTGCTTGCAGTAATAATTCCTCCGCTGCTCGGAACACCACACGCGGCGATTTGGGTACAGAAGTTTATCCTAATCCACATTGTAGATGCCGGAGTAGCCGCCCCCGCCGCAATAGTGCCTGTGTAAGAAAGGGTGAATGTGATTCCTCCTTGAGTGGTATTAGCAGTACTCAAACCATTATTTCCGTTATTTTGGGTTTCGCGCCACCTTCCGCCATTGGGAAGGGTGACTTGTATCGTAGCCGGGTTGGCAGATTCCGCAGCACCGACATTCCTGATACGCGCTTCAAATTCAAGTAGATGACATTGGTCATCGTTACCGCCATGATTTGTATGCCAACTATTCGTTGCATTATTGCGCCTGATTAATTCCCACACAAGCACAGCTTCTCCTTGCACATACTCACATCTGGTACACTCACCGCCGACAAAGTCGTGTAAATCTCGTGACAGCGGATAACCGCAATCAGCCGCACAACTTGCCTCACAACGTGTATCATCGGTGGCAACCGGAGTCCATGACACATCGCAAAGTTCCCTGTCGTCAAGGTCAGTTGAATGCTCTCCGCAAACAGTACCCGCAGGATTCCCTACACAGGATTTTACATGATATGGGGTTGAACTCAAATACCTCCACCCGCCGCTGTAATCATGCGGCAAAGTCGAAACACCTTCCTCGCTCCAACCGCAACCGTTGCTCTCGCAAACAGTCAGCGAGCGTTCGCGGCAGGTAGCTTCCCTTGTACTCGTTTCATGCGGAGTGGTAACAGTGTCCGGCTCATCGCAACCGGGAGTTCTACACACTAAAGCGTGGCTACTGTCGTTCACACTTTGGAATACTTTCGGAGTGCCGGAGTCGTAGTCGAAATCATGCACACCCGTAGCGGGCAATATCAACTCGTCACTTTCGCCGCATTCCGCACGTCTGCACGTTCTTACTTTTTTGCCTTCTGAAATACACCTTGCTACAACGGAAGGCGAAACAACGTCCCAATCGTCCCTGTCATGACCAAGTGCATCCACAACAGTGCCGCCGCGCCTGTGTCCATCGAATTCGCCCTCACAAACCTCACAAACCTCCCCGTCAATGTAACCGTCAGTCGTACAAGTAGCGGGTACATCGTCAACGGCGATAAACACTATTTCGAACACAAGCACCCGAGTGTCAATTTCTTCGCGGCAACCGTTACGACCGCAAACGAGGGCTTCCTCACCGTCTTCAAAACAGGTTGCAGCTCGTTTAACCGCCCAATCATCGTGTTCATCATCGTGACCCAAAGCGGGTATCACGGAAGCAGACCTTCTGTGCCCGTCTGCATCCCCGTTGCAATGGATGCAAACGTACTCCGTTCCGCCGTCTTCGGTACAAGTGGGTTCATCTTTTACTATTGTGAAAGCATCATCGTCTTCGTCATATTCGGGCGTTTCCGGCGGGACAGGTTCGGTACTCGTTGCGCCGCATATTTCATCGCCTATTTCGCGGACACACTGCCGCGTTACAATTCCGCCAAAACATCTTTCCCCGATACGTGAAACATCTTCTAATTGATGTCCGCCCAAACTGTCATCGCCGATTTCCGAGTCAAAACGGTATCCGCAATCATCAAACCTCACGCAATTTACATATGAATATTCGGGTTCTTCGCAAGTTGCGGGGCTACGTTGCTCCCAAGCATCGAAATTGTCGTAATCGGCCTCATGACCCAAGGGCAACAATAAAGACTCAAACTCGTTTACAATGCCCTCACAATTTTCGCAAACCAATCGGTCTTTCCAACCGAATTCGGTACAAGTTTCTTCTTTATCGGGTACTTCGGAATGTTCGTAACCCGAGTGGTTACAATCAATGACCGAGATTACAACTTCAAATACATAGTCGCTTTCGGCGCGTATTTCCAAGGCACTTCCCGTTGACGTGAGTTGAGCCGTTTCGGTATTCAGCGGGACAACTCGAAGGACCGAACCCTCGGTAACAACCGCATTTACTCGCCTTAAAATCGACCTCGCGGGGACATCTGTTACTACCGTCCATGTAAAGGCACTTGCCGTCTCACCGCGATTGCTGACAGTCACGATTCGCAGACAATCGTGTCTTCCTCCGTCGGACACTACAGGTTCACATTCACAATCGGTAATGCTCGCGACTACGCCGCCCGTCTGCTCGGCATCACAGTCAAACACCGTACAGTAGCGTCTGCGCTGACCACGCTCATCGGGAGCTGAGTACGAACTCCATATATGAGAAGCCGTGTCAAAGCCGCCGCAACCGCTGTAATAAGTGCAGTTTCTGCGATGTTGCGCATCATCGAGTTTCTCCCAGTTGATGTCGGTGTAATCATGGTCAGCAAGCGGAAGTGCATGAATCGTAGTATCACCGCAATGGGTACACTCAAAGGTCACAGAACCGTTGCCGCCTACCTCGCAAGTCGATGGAACAGAAGAAAGTTCTACATAATCATGAGACCCGGAAACCGGGCAAGGCGGGCAAACGCAACCTAAGTGCGGCGGCATTTTGCAACCGATACAGCAATTGTCGCAAATAAGCCCTGTTATTTGCTTCCTGCAACCATACTCCCCGGCTACTTCAACGCAACGATAACGGCAAACCATGCAATTTGCCAAGTCGCCGCAATCACAGCAGACTTCGGATATGCAAATATCACCAATCCAGTTTTCGCCGCAACCGAGACCCACTGCGTTGGGCGGAGTAACACAACCGAGACCGCAATCGGGATAGCAAGGTAAGCCGTTGGGCGGCGAACTCAAGCAATTGAGGCAACCCGAACGGAAACAATCTGTCGCCACAGTCGGAGGCGGACAAACGTAGGATGGGTCGGAAACACTGCACACCGGCAGACATCTCTCAACGCACGACCAACACGGAAGTGTTCCGGGGCAATTAACCGGGTGTCCGCTAACAGAAGTGTCGCACGGCACACCGGTACAAGCAGCGAGACATGGAGTATCCGAAACGGGAATCTCCGGCGGCGGGCGGTCCATGTCTATGTTGTTATGGTAAAGGATTACCCATACATTACCTGTAGGCGAGGTTTCAATCAAACTCGCTTTATTAAGCTGACCCGCCTCAAACTTGGTTTGGTCACCGCCTTCGGCAAGCCCTATCCACGACAGCAATATGTTAGCGTGAGTTGTTGCACCCGATGCCAAATTGATTACACCATCGCGGCGAGCTTCCAATTGCAGTTGCAGGAAAGTCCGGTCGCGTACTTGGTTGTCTGGAACAAGCTCGTTCAATCCGACATTAACTCCAAGCTCAATATCGGAATAAAACGCGGTATTGAACACGCGAAACGCTTCAAGCTCTGCCATAGTAGTCGGAATGCTTATCACACTCGGCGAAGGAGCGGTGTCGTGCAGCCGGACATCGTAAATAAGAGTCGCCCCCGGTGTAGCCAAGGTGGACGTGTCCCATATTATAAGCGCACGCGGGTCATCGCCCGGTTTGGTTCTGCCGTTAGTGAAAGGGTCCATTATTGACGTATCCGTCAAAACTTCGGTGAAGGGGTCATCAACCCTGTGAACCTCAATTTCTACGGCATTCCTGAGTTGACGTGCAACATAGTTTTCCGATGCATTGACTATTCTTTGCATATCGTTGTCGGAGCGGACTGAACCGGCAATCTCGACAATAGGCTGATACATAGTAAACGCGGCAAGCGTAATCAAGCTGAAAATAACCGTAGCTATCATCACCTCAACAAGTGTCAGCCCTTTCTTAGACAACAGTCTCTTAAAATCAAACCTCATAACCCTTCTCCTCCTTGATTATTATTACATAGCACAGGCAGTACAGGCTTCACCATCCGCAACCGGCTTGTCTTTCACACGGTGCGTTTCCGCAAGCACTGCAAATTTCTAACTGCAACCATTTCTTAATGCTGCCCGTCTCGGCAACGGCTTTAGTATGAGTCGTAACATTTCCGTCTCTCCAATCACGGCTGATTGGCTCTCTTGTAATCAATGCCAAATTAAACACATCAAATCGCACCTGCCCGACAGGTCTTTCCAATATTATGTCATAACGCCGTTCCCTCGAACCTACGACCGCGGGATTAAGCCAGTGTTTAACAGCCGTGGGGACTGTTTCAAACCACACCTTGCCTTGCAAATGATTCGGAAACGCAACCCCGATAACACCTTTAGGATCGTCAATCGGTGTCGCCCCCGTAATATCCCGCACGGGAACGTGCAAAACTATTCGGCAGGGTTCACAAGTGCAATTCGGTGCGGGCGGAGCAGTCTCGCCCAAAGGACAAGACGGATTATGCCTCGCAGGCGGTATGTCCTTATTGATTAAAAGCTGAACCATGTTCGCATAAAGCACACTTGTACCCGGTGTCACAGTGTCGAGGGGTCTTTGCCCGAACCAATCCAAATGAGCCGAATCGGCAACATTAGGCATCGACACCGGGGTACCGATTGTATCACGGAACTCTTTAAGGCTTTTCGCCCCCGCATTGGAATTAACCCAAATGACAGACTGTGCGGGAATAAAACCGACATCCCCGTTATTAGTCCCGCTTTGAGGCGGGATTATATACGAGAACAACTCTTTAGTGTTCACAAACGGGATTCCGGCAACTCCGCCATCCCCCAGCCAGCGTTGCGTCATAGGGCTGTTATTCAATACCGTGGCATTGGGCGAACCCATTGCCACACCCGCAACACGACCAACGGCAATTGCATTCCACGGGACTTGTGAAAGGCTTATCGGCTGAATATTATCAGTCTGCCGCCTATCCCCCAGCATACTCGTTTCATACTCGGTCAACTGAAGCCCCTCCGCATTTGCGGAGACATTCGCGGCATCGAAATCATATGTCGGGCTGATTGTTCCGCCGGCACCGTCGTCAAAGCTGAACTCAATGCTCGGTTTAGTTGCGTCCCCCCTGTCGAGCATATTTCCACCCGCAACCCCCTCCATAAAGTCATTCCGTTGCGCCCGTAAGGAGCGGGTCTCGCTAATATTGCTCCTATGGGTGGTTATCGCCGCATTTAACAGCATAGCCACTATCAACGACATAATTGTAAACACACCGATAGCAACCACGCATTCAACAAGCGCGAATCCCTTTTTTGAGTTTAGTTTTTTCATATGGTTTTCCTCCTGTAAAATTAGCTCTTTCGCACCCGCTCACTCCGTGCCGCCCCCTCCGGAAGGGGGATGCCCAACGGGCAGGGGGGATTACCGCCGACCCGGGTCGCTACCGCTTCCAATCCCGTCATAAGGACTAAACGTATCACTTCCCGCGCCACTGCCGCTTACATCGGGTGCGCCGAATCCGGGCGGGTCATAGGGAGTCGGTGGGATACCAATCCCGCCACCCGGCATCATGCTTATAAAGTGGTCCATTGTACCTATATCAAGGCGTGCAACAAACAAACTGCCGAACAGCACAACTCGGTCACCGGCACTCGCCGTGTACACAAAACTCATTCTCGGCGCGTACACCGTTACCGCATGGAACGCCCACTGTCCAAACCTAATCCTGTCGGCAGTATTGCCGTTGTTTACCAAATAAACGTGCAAATTCAATGCCGAACTGTGATTACGCTGCCTTATACCGCGTGCCAAAAGCTCATCATCGGAACGAATTGCACCGCTCCCCTCGGAATCCAACAAACCATTCAGCCAACAACCCCACTGGCAAGCCCCCGTATGCCGATTAGCACCATTAGTGAAATTACAAACAACTAATACCGGGCAAGCGGCTACATGGGTTATGTGACCACCATCGTTACAAACTCCGGCAGCTCCGGCCGGGCAATCCCCTCTGCGGCAACGGCAACTTCTTGCTATACACTCAGGCATATGGTATCCGCCTTGACATCCGTTGGTACAACCGTTGTAGTGTACCACGCCGTCAACGCACGGGCGTATACAACCGTTTTCGTGGAAATCTGTGGCGGGGTCACATCCGATGAGTCGCCCTACTCTGCAATTAATACCGTGCTGTGACCAACCCGGCACACACCATAATCTCCTGTTATCGCCGCCGCCGACTTCTTCATGGTCCGGTCTTCCGGCAGGTGTTGTAACGCATCGACCGCATCCGCGACCGCACACACAATTAGAGGTAGTACACCCCGCATTCACGGGAATACACGCTCCCTCAACGCACGCCCCGCCACCTGGTGGAACGCATATATCGGCAGAAATAGGACTGACACACCCTTGGTAAGTGGTACCAGGTACATGAGTCGGGACTCCTACTGTGTTTAAAGCTCTCGTGAAATCCATAAGTCGCGGACATTGAATCCAGTCTGTATTCGCGGTGTCGCGCCCGACAGCTAAGTTAAACGGCCCTACAAAGAGGTGTCGTCCGCTTCCGTCTCCGCCGTTTTCGCCCCCGGCAAGATAGGTTACGTTAGTGGAATTTATAACCACAACACCATTACCCAACGTCAAAACCGCAAGCCGAACGCTGTCTTCCAAACCGTTTCTCCAACGGAAGTTGCCGCCTGTTGTATTTGCGCGTAAATCAAGGTGGATTTCTTTCGGCTTCTTCTCGCCGCAAGTACCCGAGCCGCCGTTTGACAGGTTTTCGGGGCAGGAGGAAGACGTAGCATCACATTCTACCGTTCCTTCCAATCCCGTATCGACTATAATCAGCAACGTAGAACCGGATGCAACACCATCCCCGGCAGGGTTACGAATTACAGCACTTTCGTTAATATAAAATATTCCGTTTCTGATTGTATCGTTAATCGCAATGTCATATTGATTAGTCAACGGGTTATTGGTATTGGTGCTTGTTCCCCAGTCATCAGCCTTAGCACCGTCCCACCGCGGGGTCATATCCCTTGGTGTCGCAGGCGACGGCCAACTTTTATCCGTATCTGTAGGCCCCGTTCTGAAATCTATGGCATCATTAATTTGAGCCGTCTCTTCCACAGTCATACGCACTACCCGCGCAGGTAAATTATTTGTTTCACCACTGCCGGAAATTATTGAGGGGTTATTGCCCGTTCCGTTATAAACCCCGCTGTTCACGCCTACATAAAAGGTCGCGCTTCCGGGAGCAGACGCGCCGTTAAGGAACAAGTCACCGTCCGTGACATAATAAGTTACATTATCCCCGAAATGTCCGCCGCCGAAAGTGTACAAATCGCCTTTGACTTTCACTTCCACAATCCCGGTAGTCGCGCCACCCCCAAGGTTATTCAAACCGCTAATTTCGCGATTGCCGCGTGCTTTTGCCGATTGTCCGCCGACGAGCAGGTTTTCTCTTACAGTTATTTCAATGGGTTTGGTTCGTATAACCGGGTTGTCAATATAAACGTCCCCGATTAGCAAGCTGCCCAAGGTCGAAATGTCACCTCTGAAATATCCGCGTCTGCTTCCGTGAACATCCTGCAAAACCGTCCACTTTGTATCATAATGGGTAGGGGAAGCTGTTCCCCTGTTTGCTATTGTGTTGATTGATTCCGCATCACTCAAACCTATACCCGTAATGTGAAACGCATCCCTCTGCCTCCACGTGAACACGCACGGAGGCCCGTAGGTATAAGTCCCATCATCGTTTCTGCCAACCGGTTCGGGCTCGTCGGAAGGGTCAGGCGGCGGTTGGCCCGGTGCCGGACCGGGTACGCGCCCAATCAGCCACGCTTTATTAGGGTAAGTAAACGGCGCAACAGCCGAACCCCTGCACACACACGCACTGCCCAACATTTCGCCGTCATGACACCAATTATCCCAACGCACACCTGCCCATTGAGTCCCGGCGGGAGCTGTAGAACCTGCCGCGGGTCGCCCGCCCGTTCCGGTAGTGTCGCCTACCCAAATCCACCAGCCGTTGCCGATATGGCAAGCGTCCCAGTTTGTGGAGTGGCAACCGCCTATAAGCTGATATTGGTTTACGCCTGTTATATCGGGGTCGTTATCATTCCCGCTTCCAGGTGCAGAGCCTACTCTTGTGGGGTCGAAACAACCTCCTGTCGATGCTTGCGGGCATTCATCGGCGTTACGGTCAATACACAAATTCGCTTTGCGGCATATATCGTTCACCCGCCTCCTCGCATAGCCGTTATTGGCGTTCCCGCCGAGCCAACAAGCGTCAAACAGTGTAGTACCTACGTTCACTTGGGAATAAGAGGGGTCAAAAGTACCGTCCGCAAGTGACGGTCGCGGTAAATCTTTTTCAACCCATTCCCAGTGCAATGCTTTACCTTCGGTTACACCCGGGTTAAGCCAATACGCGGCGAACTGCCTTTGGTCGCCGGCAGAATAAAACCGCGACAAATTAACACGTCTGCCGTTATATTCAACAGTGACTTCAATAACAATTTCGCCGTGCCTGTTTACGTAAATGAGTACATCAACGGTGTCGCCTCCGCCACGCAGATTGTTTACGGTTTGTCTGCCTCGAAGGTAATGCACACCTTCCTTAAAAGGAACGAGGGTTGTCGGTAACTCACTTTCGGCAATAAGTTGGTCGAGCGTTTTCCCCATATTAGATGCATCGTTCCAAACCGCCGCGCCGCAGTATTCACCTACGGGTGCGGGGTCGGGGCTGTTGCTCGGTCTTACCGCGCGGCAGTTTACGTAGTCCGCGTGACCAAACGGCAGTGTACAATCCCGCGCCGGATATAGCGGCGGGCTGGGAATCACAGTAAGCCCGCAGTTAGTTTTAAGCGTGGAAATCGCGGTATTGAGGTCGCCGATTCCCGATGAGGCATCGGGGACTAACGTAGTCAAGTACCTGTCCATAGCGTTAAGTACATCGTTAGCCGTCTGAAACGCCTGTTGGTCGGAATAGTCCATGACAACGCTCTGCCTCCCGTTTTGAACCGCATAATACACGGCGGAAGCGAGAATAATCATAAACGACATAATAACCAAAACGATAAACAGCACACTGCCTCGTTTCGACGAAACCCGCGACATTCTTTCTCCAAAATTAACATATTTCCCCATAATTTTACCCTTGCCCTTTCTGCACAAGCATGAAATTCATAAAGTTACGTTTTCCCGGTTACATAGATTTGCTTAAAACAATGTCACCCTTGCCCTTTCTGCACAAGCATGAAATTCATAAAGTTACGTTTTTCCGGTTACATAGATTTGCTAATTAATAATAACAGCTTCCCAATTAAACCGATTTGCGTAATCGAAGTTAGGTTCTTCCATCGGTTCGACAATAAAGAACATCATATCAACGGTATAAACCCGTCTGCCTCCGCCGTCCGCCGCAACAACTTCCCCGTCCGCATTAACAGTGGAAGAAGAGTTAAACTCTTGGTTAGTCATGCTCGTAATATACGATGCATTATTAAGGTTATAGACGTGCATTGAAAGCGCGAAAGCCTCCTGCCTTGTCATAAGCATTTCAAACCGCACACTCTGCACAGCAACGGTTTCCGACTCGTTAGCCAAAAACTCCCTCATAGCAGTGACCACATAGGCCGCCCTCGCTTGATTGGTTATATTCTGCTCAAAAAAGTCAAGTGCTTGAACTCGCGGGGCATTCATCATAAATGCCATCATTGCATCTAAATCTCCCGCATCCTCATCGGGAACAGCCGCAGAAACGGGTGCAGTTGTTGCAGTGGGTTCGGCGACAGTTTCACCCTCCGCCGAAGTCTCGGCAACAACATCCCCCCCTTCCGAAACCATGTCCTCGGCTGAACCGATAGTAGCCATATCCTTTATACCGTATGTTATGTCAATATCCCGAAAAATGCTCATAACCAAGCTGTGAGTAGTCAGCGGATTAACAACAAGATTATTGGTATCAAGATTAACCCCGCGCAACACGTCCCGAATAAGTCGGTCAGCTTCATAAGAACTCATCTCGTTGTCGTAAAAAGCCGCTGAAGCCCCTCTCCCGTCCTCATAAGCCGCAATAATGCTCTTTTCGACATTTTCAAACTTTTCGAGCCCGAGTTCTTCCTCAAGCCGCGCATATTCCGCTTTCCGCGTATTGAGCATATTACGGTTCTCTTCAATTTTGTTATACTCGGGCATTAAAAACAAAATCCCCCCCGCAACCGCGATTACCAAGAAAATCACCACATAAAGCGCGATTTGTTCATTTTTGCTAAGTGCCATATTTACCCCTGTCCTTTCTGCACAAGTGTGCTATAGAAATTCGTTTTCCCGACAACGCCCCCTTGTTAATCAACTGCGCCGTATCTTCTACCGTCGGATTCAAATATATGACCGCCTTTCAGCCTCATTGAAAGCTCAAATGCGATAACCGAACCGCCCCCGGGGACTGAACCCTCGGAAACATAGCCGACTTCTCCCGCCGAAACAGTCCTAAATCCTCCGTAAGTTATATTCTCGAAAAATCCAAGCTGATTAAGCGCATCAACATAATCGGCAGGGAAAACAGTGTCGCCGCAATATACAGTCATCCGCAAATCGTAGCCACTCCACGAAACATCGCTTATAGCATGGAACGCGCCGCCTAATTCCGGGTTTTCGCCCACTACGCGAACCGCATCGAGCAATTGCGTTGAAATCTGCGGCAAATCCCCCCGCGGCAAAAAGTCAAACATAACCTGCGCCAATTTTACCGCATATTTATAGTTGGAAAAGTTGCCGAGAACATCCTGCATCAGCTCCATTTCCATTCGTTTTGCTTCATAGTCACCCGCCCGAATCAACTCATTGACTTGGTTTGTCTGATTGACTAAGTTGTTGTTGACCCGCCCGATTATCATGTAAACGCCGAAAACCAATCCGGCAGTTATTCCCGCAGTCAAAAGCAGATTAACCGGGAACATTCCCCCGCCCTGCTTAGATTTTACCGCAACAGACTGAAGGAGGTTTACGTGTTCCATAATAGGGTCAACTTTATAAAACGCACCGATTGCATTAGCGTATTTGGAAAAGTCAACCTCACAGAATTTCACTATATTATTGGGCATAGTGAGAACGTGTGCGGGGACATTAAAGGACGAAATAGAGTTTGAAAGAGCAACAAAGTCCTTAATTATCCCGTAAAACATGATTTGTTTCAGTGGCTTCGCCCCCGGTCTTTGCCCGATAAATTGAATCATACGGAACAGGTTGTCAAAAACGGCTATATTAACATAGTCCGGGTTATCTTCATAGTCGGCGGGGTCAATCTTTATGTAGCGCGAGATCGAAACCTGCCCGTCTTCATAAAGATTAATGTTGACAAAATCGCTGTCCACTTGGATGCACAAAAACGGCATAGCATCCTTGAGCTTTGGTGTGTTCATAATAAGGCGGGTAATGCAGTTGTTGCTGATGTTGATTTGAGTAAGCTTCAGCCCCGCCTGAGCAAACAAGGTCTGATACCCGTCAACCATTCTCTGCGGGCAGGCTGTCGCCATTACCTTTATAGTAGGATTACCGTCCGCATCGGCATTCCCATCGCCTACTACAGAGTAAGAAACATTATAATCTGTGGCAATCCCCATTTGAGCCACAATCATAGCCTCAATAGTCGCAGTATTTTTCAGCGACTTAGGTTTAAGCACCTCTAACTCCTTGTAGAGAATCGAACCCGAGTTAATACAAACGACAATATCCTTATCGGAAATTTTCTTTGCAGAAGTCATTCCGGTAATTAAATCGGCAACTGCGGCAAAGTCATTTACATACCCGTTTACGATTGCCCCCTCGGGAATATCACGCGTTTCAACGGCATTAATACGGATTTTGCTCCCGGCAAGTGAGCCTTTTACAAGCTTGATTTGCTTGTCGGTAATGTCGAATGATAACATAGAACACCTCTGTATCTTAATATTTTCCGAACCCCAATTGAACCTCTATAACCCCTATGAACCCATAGTACCCATCGAACCGTAAATCAACGGGAATATTCCCGCAAGAACCAACGCAACCGCCCCGCCCAATACGATAATCAGCAAAGGCTCCATCATGCTGACAAGTGAGGTAATCGCCATATCGGATTCCTCGTCATAATAGTCGGCTGTCTTAGACAAAATCGAATCCAAACTCCCCGACTCCTCACCGACAACGACCATCGCCGTAAATATCGGATTAAATACATTTATCTTAATAAGTGCCTGCGAAAGGGGTTCACCCCGTTTCACATTTTCCACAACCTCTTTAAAACGCTCTGTTATATAAAGGTTGCCTAATGTTTGAACCGATTTTTCGATACACTCAACCATTTGCAAACCCGACGCAAACAAATTCGACATTGTTCGCGCAAAACGCGCAGTGTAGATAATTCCCAAAAGCTCGCCCGCTTTGGGTAGTTTAAGTATCGCCCTGTCAAATTTGAATCTGATGCTCGGCGTTTTTAAGGCAGTCCGTATGCCTATAATAAGTGCGAGAGTCCCCCCGATAAGGATGTACCAATAAGTAGTCATAAAGTTGCTTATTGATGCCAACGCACGAGAAAGCGGCGGAATATCATCGGCGTTGTCGAACATATCCATAAACATCGGGAAAATCAAAGTGAACAACCCGACAACAACGACTACCATCAAAACGCCGAGTATAATAGGATATATCATCGCGCTTTTTATTTTGTTGTTTGTCTTATTTTCTTTGGCATAATGGTCGGCAACGCGAACCATTATCATATCTAAGTTACCGCTCGCCTCCCCCGCGGAAACCATGCTCGTAAACAAATTGGGAAAAGCCCCCTGCTTAGTGGCAATCGCCTCGGACAAGGAACGCCCCATTTGAACCTGCTCATAAATCTCGGTAAGTAACATTTTCGCTTTTTTATTTTGTTCCTGCGAAATCATAATGTGCAAGGCGCGGACAACGCTAATCCCCGCAACAAGCATGGAACTCAACTGGCGGCAAAGGAACGCAAGCCCTTTGGTCTTATACCGATAAACGACTGCTTTGGCTCTTTCGCCTAATTCCTTGTAGGACGTACAGAAAAGCTGCTTAGTTTTGAGCCTTGCAATTAGCTCGTGGTGGTCTTCGGCAGTTTCCTTTCCTCTTGAAATACGTCCGTTCGCATCAGTTGCAACATATGAATATAAAGCCACAAACGCACCCCCCGTTTCATTTAGATTCGCCCCTCATTTCCAAGCAATTATTTTAAGTTTAAAGTGACGCACTACCATTATAGCATATTAGTTTAAAAATTACAACCAAAAAGTCACCAGAAAATATTAACAAACTTAGAGCTTATTTTTTGTTAATATTGACTAAAACTTCCATAAAGAAAAGAAATTCACTACGGACTATGGCGGGTTTGCGCGAAAAATGACAAAAACAACTTTATAAATTATTGCGCTTTTTATAAAAATCTGTTATAATAGGAAAATGGACTCACCTGTGTAGAAAGGGAAAAGGTAAAAGTTTGAAAAATAAGAAAGGAAGAACCACCATGCCGCAAAGTCAAAGAAAAGCAGCGGCGCAACGGGCTTTGCTCGTTGGCAGGCTGCTTGACATATTGTGTTTTGTGCAAGGTGGGGCGGCATGGTCATAAGAATGGCTTTTGATGTGAAGTATCATATTTTGGCGGAAAGTGAGTTAAAGCAGCGCAAGCAGTCGAATGCAAAGCAACTGCGACTGCGGCGGAGCGAGATTGAGCGGCGTTTCCCCGAGTTTGCCAAGCTACGCGCTGTAATGGCTTCTACGGGGGCAAAAATTGTGGCAATCGCGCTAAAAGGTGGGGATGCAGAGTCGGTGGAAACAAAACTTCGTGAAATTCAACAAGAAAACGCAAACGCCGCCACACGTATAAAAGAGTTGCTGGTAAAAGCAAAATATCCCGCCGATTACTTAAACACTTTCTACTCCTGCAAAACCTGCCGCGATACGGGGGTTGCGGGCTATTCACGCTGTGACTGTTATAAAAACATTGTAAAGCGGCTCGCGGCGGAGGGGATTAACTCAAAATCGCCGCTGACGCTCACCGGGTTTGAGAGCTTTGATGTTGAGCTGTACCCGAATGTTGAGGAGGACGAGTGCAATGTAAGAGAAATTATGCGTGACAATTTCAACTATTGCAAGGATTATGCCGATGAGTTCCGACTGCCTAATGCGGGTCTGCTTCTGAGCGGGAAAACAGGATTAGGCAAGACGCATCTCTCGCTCGCAATTGCGGGGAGGGTGCTTTCCAATGGGTTTAACGCAGTGTACGGCTCTGCCCCCGATTTGTTCAGGAGAATTGAGGGCGAGCATTTCGGGCGTGAAAAAGGAAACACTATGGACTCTCTGCAATCGGCGGAGTTGCTTGTCCTCGATGATATAGGAGCGGAATTTGAAAGTGGATTTTATACATCAATGTTTTATAACCTTATTAATTCCCGCATGAATTCGGGGAATCCCACAGTGATTAACACAAATATGACTATGGGGGAATTGAGGCAGCGGTACGGCGACAGAATTACATCTCGGTTTTTAACAATGAAAATCCTCAAATTTTACGGAAACGATATACGCCAAATTAAACGCGGCTCGGCACAAAGCCAAACAAGAGATAAGCTCAAATAAAAATATCGCATAAAACGACAAATTCCCCCGAGAATCGCACATACTTTATAACAGTATAAAAAAGAATCCGCCGTAAAAGGCGGTTTTTTTGTTGCATTCAAGCAAAAACGCGGTTATAATGTCGAAAATTTCTTATAGCAAAACAGTCATATATGTGGTATAGTCTTAGACAGACAGATACAATTTATTCGTATAGCACGCTTGTGCAGAAAGGACAAGGGTAAAAGTATGATATTTCAGAGGTTAGTACCTGAAAAAATTGAGCCTGACACCGGAGTCGTTAATAAGGTTGTCGAGATTGAGGTGATGAAAATCATTCCTAATCCCGCACAGCCGCGAGTAATATTCGACGACTACGGTCTGTCACAGCTTGCTGTTTCAATTCAGCAAAACGGGATTTTGCAACCGTTGACAGTCCGCGCGGCAGAAGGCAATAACGCAGGCGTGCAACAATACGAGCTTATTGCCGGAGAACGCAGACTGCGCGCCGCAAAACTCGCGGGCAGGGAAAAAGTCCCCTGTATAATAATGAATACATCAAGCGAAAACTCGGCGGTACTTGCAATTATGGAAAACCTTCAACGCGCCGACTTAAACTATATCGAGGAAGCGTTTGCAATAAGCCGCCTGATAGAATACCTCGGGATTACACAAGAAGAGGCGGCACTTAAACTCGGGATTGCACAATCAACAGTCGCAAACAAACTGCGGCTTTTGCGCCTTTCGGACGATGAAAAAGCAATGGCACTGCGCTATCGCCTTAACGAACGCCAAGCAAGGGCATTGCTCAAATTGCCGGAAGGAATGCGGGTTCATGCGATTGAAAAAATCAGCACACTCGGGCTTAATTCCGCGGCGACGGACAGGCTTATCGATGATATGCTGAAACCCAAAAAGCCGGTGATGAGAAAAACCTTTATTGTTAAACAGGCGGCATTGTATATTAATACTTTTAATCATACAATAGACTCGATGAAAAAGGCGGGAATCGCCTGCGAAACTAAACAAAAAAAGACCGATGAGTTTGTAGAGTATCTCGTTCGGATTCCGCTCAAGTAACAAAATTCGACTATTGTTAATATAATGGTTCATAAAGGTTAAGTAATGATACCAAGTTTGAAAGTAAACCTGCGTAAACGCGGAAAACGAAACTTTCAACAGCACGTTTGTGCAGAAAGGGTATGTGGTAACTATGAATCAAAATATTGACAATCACGGCTGCGGTTGCGGCTGCAATTGCCGTAACAAATGCGGATGCCGCTGTTGTTGCCGAGGGCCGCAAGGTGAACGAGGGCCGCAGGGAGAGCAAGGTCTCGAAGGCAAACGCGGGCCGCAGGGGGAACGAGGTCCCGAAGGTAAGCGAGGCCCGCAGGGCGAACGAGGTCCCGAAGGCAAACGCGGGCCTCAAGGCGAACGAGGTCCCGAAGGTAAACGCGGGCCGCAAGGCGAGCAAGGTCCCCGGGGTGAACAAGGACCTCCGGGTGAACAAGGACCTCCGGGTGAATGTGAATGCCCATGCACCTCTCAAGGTGAATTGGTGTTTAACGGGGGACTCGAATCGTGGAGTGCATCAAACGCGCCTAACGGGTGGACTACTACCGGAAACGGAATAACATCGGGAGTCTTCCGCATTGACACACCCGGAAGCGTGCATAGCGGGAACTTTTCGGCGGGAATTAAAAACGCCATTATGTCACAGGTTGTCCCCGTGACCGCGGACTGTTTTTACGAGTTTTCGTTTTTCGCACGCAGTAACGTAGTAGAATCGTCGCTTATCGCAACGGTGGACTTTTTGGACAGTGACGGCGATATAATAACACAGGCGGCGGCAATAGAAATAAAACAAGGCAGCCTTTCAGTAACAGACCGGGTTTTCAACTACTATCGCGTAGTTACCTCTAAAGCTCCACCCAACGCTGTCACCGCACGTATAACATTTACTGCATCAACTCCGGGGAATCCGCTCCAGTATGTATTTGTTGATGATGTTTCGTTTAACGGATTGTAAGAGCCAACACTCCCTAAGAGCCTGTTTAGATTCTCCGAAAATCTGCCGTGAGCGAGATTCTAAACACTCCTTCAATAAGCCCGACTGCGGAATCATTCCGGTTGTCGGGCTTATTGAGGGAGTGTTGGCTCGGCGTAAAATTTTCAAAAATCCCCAAAATGCAAAGAAATAATTTGTCAAAACCCTTGACACATCCTATTAAATAGGGTATAATAAAATACAGAAAGAGGGTGATGTCATAAAAGACAAAGGCAGAATGTTCTTCTCAACATCCGAGTTCGACAAACAATGGGAGATTATGGGTCTTGATATGGAAGATCGGCGGCGTTTAGAAAACGGGATTGTCAACAACCCGCAAATCGGTGCTGTCATGAGCGGCACAGGCGGCTTGCGGAAAATGCGGTTCGCACCCGAAAACAGGGGCAAGAGCAGCGGCGTTCGTGCCTTGTACGTTGATTATGTCGTGTTTGAGCGGATTTACTTAATCACCGCATACCCGAAAAGTAACAAAGAAAATATCTCCCAAGCAGAACGCAAAATATTCAAGAAAATAATCGAACAAACCGAAAAAGAGTTAGGGGGTAGCAAGAAATGAACGTATCCGAAAGCATTAAACGCGGATTAGAAGAAATACTCCGTCACGCCGAGGACAAAATCGAGTTGAAATCACATTATGTAACGGCAACACCGCCAAAAAAATACACAGCCGACGAAATCCGCAGAATTCGAGACAATCTGAATATGTCGCAGGGCTTCTTTGCTGATGTCATCGGCGTATCTAAAAAAACCGTGGAATCATGGGAGTACGGACGCGGCAGACCGAGCGGAGCGGCATCGAGGGTTTTAAGCATCGCCGAGAGTGACCCCGAAGCGTTGCGGCGTTATGGGTTTGCGGAGTGGTAGAGGGGTGGTTGCGATAGCGGCAATGTATAAGAGCCTGTTTAGATTCTCCGAACGAGTGAATTTTTGAGCAATTTTTTTCGTCAGACAAGGCGATTTTTGTGCGAATACCCGCTGATATTTAAGCAAAAATCAACGCAGAGTTGACGAGAGTAGCGCTGTCGGCGGCTTCGCCGTCGAGCAGGCTACTTGAAGTCAACGGTATGTCAGAAAATTTGTCAAAAATCCGCCGTGAGCGAGATTCTAAACAGGCTCTAATATCCCACCTTATTTCACCAAAGGATTCTTCCCTATATTAACCCGTTTGCGCGGATACCGGCCGGGGCAACCACCGCTCTTCCGCACCACAACAAGACTGCGCTTATCGCCGGAAGGGAGGTTGTATTTTATAACCCCATCAAGCTCCCCACCCAATTGCTCAATTGCGAAATCCGCCGAGTCACTCTCGTCATTTTCACCTTTCATAGCAAGGAACACTCCGCCCCGCGCAACAAAAGGTAAACAGTATTCACACAGCGACGGCAGGTTCGCGACCGCTCGCGCGACTACAACCCCGTATTCCTCTCGAAACTGCAAATCATGCGCCAATTCCTCGCTTCGCGCCGTTACAACCTCACAATCAACGCCGATTTCCTCAAGCAACAGCCTCAAATAATCAGTACGCTTCCGTGACGAATCCAACAGCGTTACAGTCAAGTCGCCGCGAAAAATCTTCATAGGAATACCCGGAAAACCCGCCCCGCTCCCTACATCAAGCACATATGTTCCACGTGGAACATTATATAGAGTCAACGGCAAAATCGAATCAATATAATGCTTTTCAACAACCTCGCGCGGTTCAACAATCCGCGTGAGGTTGAGTTTTTTATTATAGCAAAGCATAAACTCTGTCAGTTTTTGAAGCAAAGCACTGTTTTCTTGTATAAACTCCATACTTTTACCCTTGTCCCTTCTGCACAAATACGATATTAAGAACCTGTCTTCATAAGCGATGTGCTGATAAAGTAAGCGATATTTTTCGTCAGACAAGGCAATTTTGACGATAATATCCGTTGATATTTGAGGAAAAATTAACGCAGTATGGCGGAAAATTCGCCGATTTAGCAGTGCGTTTGCTTATGAAGACAGGTTCTAAAAGTTGGCGGTAGTCGCAAAATGTGTTGATTTAGTTGAGTTGAGCGAATCACCGTTTCGCGGAATTGTCACTTTTGCTTGTGCAAAAGTAACCAAAACACACTCCTCAAACGCCGGAGCGGCTACGAACGCCCTCGGTGATCGAACTTTCGCTTGTATTCGGCGAAAATTCGCCACAGGTGCGTTCGGTGCAAGGCACGATGTGTAATTTGCTTGTTTAAAGCTACTACCCTAACAATGGTTATTTATCATCTTAGTTTTGGGGGGGGCAATGAGGTGCAGAGGGGCAAGTTGCGGAAATTGAGCAAATCAACACATTTTGCGACTACCACCTAAAAGTTTCGTTTCCGCATTTACGCAGGTTTAATTTCAAAGTTATACCCTTATCCCTTCTGCCGTTTCCTCAATTAAACCAAATAAGCAGCACAGTAACGTCTGCGGGATTGACCCCGGGGATTCTGCTTGCTTGCCCCACATTAAACGGCTTGTGAGCATTCAGCTTTTCCCTTGCCTCGAGCCTCAAACCCGGAATGTTGCAATAATCAAAATCAAGAGGAAGCTTTTTTCGCTCAAGCTCCCTAACCGAACGTATTTTTTCGTTTTGAACCTTAATATACCCCTCATACTTAATCACAGTGTTAATCTTGGAAACAAGATGGTGCGGCAATTTACAAGGCGCGGAAGAAGCAAAACTTTCATAAAGCACCTCAGGTCGTTTCAGTAGCTCATACAACTTGACAGCGCGGTTAATCCCCGCAAACTCCGATGGTTTAACGGTTACTGATTTAAGCCGCGCTATTTCAGTCGCAATAACAGCCTGCTCTTCCCTAAACTTGTCATAACGCGCTTGACTTAACAATCCCAGTTCATATCCGATTTCACACAACCGCTCGGGGGCATTGTCTTGGCGAATCTGTAATCGGTATTCAGCCCGTGAAGTCATCATTCGATATGGTTCGTCACAGCCCTTGAGTACCAAATCGTCAATCATCACCCCAATATACGAATTCGACCTGCTCGGAACAAACGACGGCATTCCCTTAATCTGCGCCGCGGCGTTCACCCCGGCAACAAGCCCCTGTGCCGCCGCCTCCTCATAACCGGAAGTCCCGTTGAACTGCCCCGCGCCGTAAAGCCCGCGGACAGCCTTAAACTCCAATGTAGGAAACAACTCGGTAGGGTCGCAACAGTCATACTCAATCGCATAAGCAGGGCGAATTATTTCCGCATTCTCTAACCCCGGAATAGTCCGCACCAAATCGCTCTGCACATCCTCGGGCAAAGATGTTGACAGCCCCTGCAAATAATACTCATTGTTATCAAGCCCCATAGGCTCAATAAACATTTGGTGACTGTCCTTGTCGGCGAACCTCACAATTTTGTCCTCAATGCTCGGGCAATACCGCGCGCCAATCGCCTCAATCCGCCCCGAATACATGGGCGAACGATGCAAATTTGCCCTGATAAGCTCGTGCGTAGCCTCGTTAGTATGTGTAATATGACAAACAACCTTATTCTCCAAAATAGGCGCGTCACTAAAACAAAACGGAGTTATAACCTCATCGCCATGCTGCTCAACCAACTTCGCAAAATCAACCGAACGCCCGTGTACACGCGGCGGAGTCCCCGTCTTAAACCTACGTGTCACAATCCCGATTTTACCAAGCGACTCAGTCAACCGCAAAGCAGGTGCAAGCCCGTCCGCCGCCCCGTCATAGCTAACCTCGCCAACATGAATCCGCCCGCCGAGATAAGTCCCCGTAGCAATAATAACAGCCTTAGCCCCATAACAAGTCCCCAACCTTGTCCGAACCCCGACAACACCCATCCTCTCGGACACGGTTTCCGACAAGGAAGTGTCAATGTCGCGCGGAGCTGCAATAA